>JBIPOO010000021.1:0-28627 GCA_044379045.1 Saprospira sp. | reverse complement strand
AAACCACGGCATCAATTACCGGACTCAGCGCCGGAAGTTATAATTTAACTGTGACGGATGCAAATTTATGTACAATTACACGCAGCGTCACTATTACTCAGCCCTCGGCAGCGCTGAACACAAGCTTTAATAGCGCTGGTATATTATGTTTTGGACAAACCAATGGCTTTGTAGATGCTACTCCAAGCGGGGGATCCGGTTCATACAATTACAATTGGTCGAATGGGGCTACAACTGCTTCTATCACTGGTCTAATAGCCGGAGTTTATACCCTTACCCTAAGTGATGCGAATAATTGTGTTTTTGTATCTTCTGCTACGGTAAGCGGACCCTCGCAGCCCTTGGCCATCATAGTTCAAAGCCAGACCAATGTGATTTGTTTTGGCGATTTAGGCTCGGCAACTGTATCTGCCTCGGGAGGTATTGGTTCATACTTTTTCGATTGGTCCGACGGACAGGCGGGTAATACTGCGACAAATCTTATAGCAGGTGTTTACGTTGCTTCAGTAACAGATGATAACAGTTGTACAGCTGCCGTGAATATTACCATAACAGGACCTTCATCAGCGCTGACAGCTGCAATAAACAGCCAGTCAAATGTACGCTGTTTTGGTCAGTCAAGCGGAACAGCCACAGTAACTCCCAGCGGAGGAAGCGGAGCATTCAATTTTATATGGTCAAACGGACAGACTGGTCTCACAGCCACAGGGCTTGCTACCGGAACCCACATAGTTACAGTATCTGATGCAAATGGATGTACAGCCACAGCGAGTGCATCTGTCACTATTAGCGGACCATCATCTGCATTAGGCGCCTCTATTTCTGCACAGAGTAATAATCTTTGTTTTGGCTCAAATTCAGGAACTGCAACGGTTTCTGCAAACGGTGGCAGTGGAACTTACAGCTATATTTGGTCTAATAGTCAGACAAATGCCATTGCCAATAACTTAGCCACAGGAACACATCAGGTAACTGTTTCGGATGTAAACGGATGTACGGTGACTGTTTCAGCAACCGTAACCATCAGTGGCCCTTCAGCTGCTTTGAATTCCGCCATTTCGGCACAAACTAACAACCTCTGTTTCGGATTTTCTAATGGAACTGCCTCTGTAAATCCATCAGGCGGAAGCGGTTTATATAGTTTTATATGGTCGAACGGTCAGACCTCTGCTACTGCAAATAATCTAGGCACTGGTGTTCATCAAGTTACAGTAACTGATGCCAACGGTTGTAGCATCAATTCAATTTCGTCTGTAACCATAAGCGGACCTTCCACAGCTTTAAGTGCTTCTATAAGTGCACAGACTAACAATCTTTGTTTCGGAACTTCTCTTGGGACTGCAACTGCTTCATCAAGTGGCGGAAGCGGAGCTTATAATTTTATTTGGTCAAACGGCCAGACAAATAACACAGCAACTAACCTCAGCTCAGGAGTTCATAGGGTTACGGTGTCTGATGCCAATGGTTGTACTATCAATGCTATTGCTTCTGTAACCATAAGCGGACCTTCCGCAGCCCTCAGTACTTTCATCAGTGCTCAAACCAATAATCTTTGTTTTGGCAATTCAGTCGGAACTGCAACCGCATCAGTAAGCGGAGGCAGTGGGGCTTATAATTTTATCTGGTCGAATGGGCAGACAAGCAATGTTGCAAATAATCTCAACACTGGAATTCATCGCGTTACGGTCACTGATGCCAATGGTTGTACGCTCAATTCTATAGCAACTGTTACCATTACTGGGCCATCTACTTCTTTGTCAGCATCAATCAGTTCACAGAGCAATAATCTTTGTTTTGGAACTGACAATGGCAGCGCAACAGTAAGTCCTTCTGGTGGTAGTGCCTCCTACGGTTTTCTTTGGTCGAACGGACAGACCGGGATTACAGCAACTGCATTAGCTTCGGGATCATATCGCGTAACAGTTTCGGACAATAATGGCTGTACTGTTACTGGCACCGCATCTGTGACCATAACTGGACCATCTTCAGCACTGTCATCTTCATTGCAATCTCAGACAAATGTGCTTTGTTTTGGTGAAAATAGCGGAACTGCTGTAGTTTTGGCATCAGGTGGTTCCGGGTCATATACTTATGTTTGGAACAGTATTCCAGCGCAGTTCGGTTCAACAGCTGTTGGTTTAGCGGCCGGTGTATACCGCGTAACCGTTTCAGATCAAAATGGTTGTACCATTAGTTCGCAGACATCTGTAACGATTACATCTCCCTCAGCGCCACTTTCAGCTTTTGTAAGCGCTCAGACCAATGTGCTTTGCGCAGGCTCAAATATAGGGGCAGCAACAATTTCGGCAGCCGGTGGTTCGAACAGTTATAATTATTCCTGGAATACTTCTCCTGTTCAAAATACACAAACAGCAAGTGGACTTGGTGTCGGTTCATACAATGCCACGGTAAGTGATGCAAATGGATGTACTACAACAGTTGTGGGACTAAATGTTGTTATAAATGGTCCTACTGTTCCATTAAGCTCTAGTATCAGCAGGACAAATGTACTTTGTTTTGGTAATAGCAGCGGTGCTGCAACGGTTACGGCAAACGGTGGTACTGGTACTTACAACTATCTTTGGAATACAGGAAATACTACAAATGGTATTTCAGGGTTACCGCCGGGTACTTATAGCGTTTTGGTGAGTGATGCCAATGGCTGTACGGTCAATTCAATAAGTACTACCACAATTACTGGCCCATCAGCTGCTTTAAACGCAAGCATTGGTAGTCTGACAAATGTGCTTTGTTTCGGTCAGAATACAGGGGTTATTAACTCCAACATCAGTGGAGGGTCAGGCTCGTACAACTTTGCATGGTCGAATGGCAGAACAACTGCCAATATCAGCGGATTATCAACTGGAGTTTACTCAATTACTGCGACTGACCAAAATGGTTGTACAATCAGCGTATCGGCCACAACAACAGTCAGCAGCCCATCTTCGGCCTTAAGTGCAAATCTTGCTGCTCAAACGAATGTTCTTTGTTTTGGTCAATCGATTGGCGCAGCTACAATTAATGCTTCGGGTGGGACAGGGTTATACAATTTTAATTGGAGCAATGGTGCAACATCTCAGAACCAGACTGGATTGGCAGTTGGTCCATATACAGTTACAGTCTCCGATCAGAATGGTTGTACACTCAGCCCAACTGTGTCAGTAAATATTATCGGACCATCCGGTCCTATTAATGCTTCAGTAGTCTCGCAAACAAATGTCCTCTGCTTCGGTCAGTCAAACGGTACAGCAACTGCTACTGCCATTGGTGGTTCGGGAATTTATAATTACAGCTGGTCAACAAGCCCTGCTCAAACAACGGTCCAGGCTACAGGATTGGCTGCAGGAACATATACAGTTACAGTTACAGATGCAAACGGATGTACGGTCGCTTCTTCTTCATCAGTTATTATCAATCAACCACTCAATGTTTTGAGTGCAGCTGTAAACACACAAACCAATGTTTCCTGTGTTGGATTAGCTGACGGATCTGCCATTGCCTCTGCAATAGGGGGAACTGGAATTTATAATTTCCTTTGGTCTAACGGAGAAACAAATGCTGCAGTTGCAGGCTTGGCAGCAGGTGTATATACAGTTAGCGTAAGCGATGGGAATAATTGTTTATCAAATTCCTCAGTAACGATTAGCGCGCCAGCATCAGCGCCTACAGTTTCCGTTGTTATTCAAAACGATGTGCTTTGTTTCGGACAGGCAACTGGTTCAATTCAGGCTGCGGCAGTTGGCGGAAGCGGTGGATATGTTTTCCAATGGTCGAATGGTGCTACTTCCGGAATATTAAATAACCTAAGTGCCGGTACCTACAGGGTTACTTTAACAGACAACAACGGATGCCGCTCTATCGATAGTGTTCAAATTCTTCAACCTGTTACGGCAGTCAGTGTAAATCTTTTATCCACGGTCAATGTCAATTGTTTTGGTGGAACAAACGGTTCAGTTGATATGTCGGCAACAGGAGGTACTGCACCTTATACTTACCTATGGTCAAATAATGCTACAAGTCAGGATATCAGTGGATTGTCAGCCGCTGTTTATACTCTTACGGTAACAGATAATAATATTTGTACAGCATCTTTATCGGTTAGTATTAATCAGTCTCCGCAATTAGCAGCGCCAACAGTTGATTCTGTCATTCAGACAAACTGCTCGGTTTCGGTTGGTTCGATTGCGCTTAGTGGTTTACCCGCAGGGAACTGGACTTTGACACAACTTCCGGCTAATACTACAATCAACGGCAACAGTTCTACTATTCTTATAACTGGGCTTAATCCGGGCACTTATAATTTTTCAGTGTCCGATGCTTTGGGTTGTAATTCAAATCTGAGTCTAAATGTGACAATTAACAACCAAAGTTTGCTCGATTGTGATGGAGATGGTGTCAATAATGGCACAGAAATTACAGATGGTACCGACCCCTTCAATCCTTGCAATTATGTGCAATTGAGTGTGAATATGACACAGGGCGGACTATGGGCCCAGGCCGATTGTGATGGTGATGGTGTTAGAAATTTAAATGAAAATAATGATTTGACCAATGTATTCGACCCATGCAGTTATATTGCATCCAGCATAACCCTGGCCCAATCTGCTTCATGGAACCTTTTGGATTGTGATGGTGATGGCGTGATAAATGGTACTGAAGCTGCCGATGGAACAAACCCGCTCAATCCCTGCAGCTACATTCTTTTTAATGTAACATTGCCACAAAGTGCTGCTTGGTCTGCGCTCGACTGCGATGGTGATGGTGTTACAAATGCGACTGAAATTGCTAACGGAACCGATTATTTTAACCCATGTAACTTCTTGCTTTCCAGTGTTACGTTGCCAGCCTCAACGGCTTGGAATAATGCCGACTGCGATGGAGACGGAGTTACGAACGGAACAGAAATTAGCGACGCAACCAATCCATCATTGCCCTGTAATTTTATACCAACATCTATAACACTGCCCACTGGAGGACAGTGGAACAACTCAGACTGTGACGGAGACGGCGTTATCAATCAGACAGAGGTTTCAAACGGTACCAATCCATATAATTATTGCAGCTATCTTGCTTCAAGTGTTACACAGGTTCAAAGTGGCGCTTTCAATGCTGCCGATTGTGATGGTGACGGTGTTACAAATGCAAACGAACTTTCAGACGGAACATCAGTTCAAAACCCTTGTGATTTTGTGCTTTCGAGCGTTTCTTTGGCTCCTTCTGCAAATTGGAACAATCTCGATTGCGATGGGGACGGTGTAATTAACGGAACAGAAATAAGCGATTCAACCAATCCGCAAAATCCATGCGCATACATTCTTTCCAACGTAACGCTCAATCAGGGTGGACAATGGTCTAATGCTGACTGTGATGGCGATGGGGTAATAAATGCTACCGAAATTGCCGATGCAAGCAACCCATTGAATCCATGTTCCTATGTCCCGACAAGTATAACCCTTGCCCCAACTGCTGCATGGAATGCCCTCGACTGTGATGGAGATGGTGTGATAAATGCTACAGAAATTACAGACGGAACCAATGTGAATAATCCCTGCAGTTTCAATACTGCGAGTATAACACTTACCCAGGGTGGATTGTGGAATACAGTCGATTGTGATGGGGATGGTGTTACAAATGGCATTGAAATTTCAGATCTTACTAATCCTTCCGACCCCTGCAGTTTTGTATCAAGCAGCATTTCGCTTCCTCCTAGCAATCAGTGGAATATTGCAGACTGCGATGGTGACGGAGTTGTAAATGGTACAGAAATCACAGATAGCACCAATCCTGAAGATCCATGCAGCCTTAATACAGCAAGTGTAACACTTAGTCCCGGGGGTGATTGGAATGCAGAAGATTGTGATGGAGATGGCGTAATTAATCTTACCGAACTGGTAGATAGCACCAATCCATACGACCCATGTTCCTTCCTGTTTCCAAGCATTACAATTTTGCCTACAGTTGGTTGGGCCGGATTGGATTGTGATGGAGACGGTGTAATCAATGGAAATGAGGCATTGGATGCTACAGATCCGGACGACCCCTGTAGTTATGACCCTGCAAGTGTAACCCTTAGCCCAAGTGCTGTTTGGAATAATGAAGACTGCGATGATGATGGAGTGCCCAATGCGGTTGAAATTTCAGATATTACCAACCCATTAGACCCCTGCAGTTATAATATTTCAAGTATTACCCTCCTACAGGGGCCTCAATGGCAGCAGGCCGACTGTGACAGTGACGGAGTTCTGAATTTGACAGAAATCATTGATTTGACCAATCCGCTCGATCCTTGTAGTTACGATACTACGTCTGTTACAGTAACACAGGGTACGCTTTGGGCAGCAGCCGACTGCGATGGTGACGGGGTTGTTAATAGTGATGAACTCGATGACGAGACAAACATATTCGATCCATGTAGTTTTATACTTACAAGTCAGTCGCTCACTCCTTCTGTTGAATGGTCCGATGAAGACTGTGATAATGACGGCTTGAGTAATGCTGTCGAAATTGCACAAGCGTCAGACCCGCTCGATCCATGCAGCCCAATCAGTTGCGAATTGAATGTTCCCGAGGGATTCTCTCCAAACGGTGATGGAGTCAATGATAACTATGTAATAAGGGGTCTGCAGATTTTTCCCGAGAATAAATTTACTGTCATCAACCGCTGGGGCAATCTTGTATTCAAAGCAGAACCTTACAGGAATGACTGGGATGGCAGTTCCTCATTTGGATTAAATATTGGAGGCGATAAATTGCCAACAGGTGTTTACTATTATATCCTTGATTTGGGCGATGGTTCAAAACCGTTGAAAGGTTACATTTATTTAAACAGGGAGAATAATTAGCATTAAAAATCTAATAGATATGAATATATCATTTTTTAAATTCTTTTTGCTCTGTACTTTATTTGCAGGCAGTATTTATGCACAGCAAGATGCCATGTTTACACATTACATGAACAACACACTGGCTGTCAATCCCGCCTATGCCGGAAGTCGCGACGCGCTTACCGTAACTGCCTTACACCGATCGCAATGGGTGGGCATGGCTGGGGCACCCATGACACAGACTATCACAGCGCATACCCCTTTCAAGCGCGATAATATCGGAATAGGGTTGTCGGTGATGAATGACAGACTGGGGCCTATCAACAATACCTCGCTCTATTTTGATTTTGCATACCGACTGAAACTGGATGAAAAATCAACATTATCGATGGGGATGAAAGCCGGACTTAATTTTTTGAATGCAAAACTCAATCAGTTGAATCTTGATGAACAAAATGATCAGTCTTTTCAGAATGCAGGTGCTTCAGTAGCGCCTAATTTTGGATTTGGACTTTATTACAGCCGTGATCGTTTATTTGCTGGAATTTCTTCGCCAAGGCTGCTTCAAAATAATCTAAAACCAGGCGCACAACCAACTATAGCGCTTCGCGAAAAAAGACATTATTTCATCATTGCAGGCTATCAGTTCAAAATCAATGAGCAGCTTGAAATGAAACCTGCTACTTTAATCAAGCTTACCGCCGGAGCTCCAGTTCAAATGGATCTTACAGCATCTTTTATCTGGAAAAACTTTCTGCATTTGGGTGCTATGTTTCGAACCGGCGATGCATTTGGTGTTTTGGCTGGCTATAATATTACTGATCAGTTATTGCTTTCTTATTCTTTCGATTGGTCTTACCGCTTTCAGACTGTTCGTTACAACGGCGGAAGTCATGAGATTATGCTGCGTTATGATTTTATCATCGTTGCCCCACAAAAAATCAGATCTCCCCGTTATTTTTAATCAGTTTGATTATTAGTTTTATGATATATAGGTTCATTATTATTCTCCCGTTTCTAGGATTTTTTAGTCTGTTGACGGCTCAGAAAACACCTGAGGAAAGCCGTGCCGATAAATGTTATGAAAGGCTGGCTTATAAAAAGGCTGTTGTGTTCTACAAAGAGGCCGAAAGATTAACAGTGCCGGGTATGAAAAAGCTCGCAGATGCTTATCGTTTCATAGGCGACTTTTCAAATGCAGAGCAATACTTTACAAAGTATATGGAGCAGGGGGAATTCAGTGAAGATGATATATATACCTATTTCATGGTATTGAAATCTGCCGGAAAATACGCTGAATCGGAAAAATGGCTGAAGGAATATTCGTACCGATACCCCGATGATACCCGTGTGAAAGAGTATTTAAAAAACGATCAGGCTGTAATAGCCCTTGTAAGAGATGTGCAGCGATATAAAATTGTAAATCTCGATATGAACTCAGCACAACAGGATTTTGGAACAAGTTATTTCGGCGATAAAATTATTTACAGTTCAAGCCTTGAGGTAGGGGTGCATCCTATCAAAAGAAGTTACAGTTGGAATGAAAAACCCTTTTTGGATTTATTTGCGGCAGAGGTGAGTGAAAACGGACAATTAAGTTCAGCTATAACCCTCAATGAAATTCAGAAAAGAGCTGTTAATAAAAAATATCATGATGGTCCTGCCTGTTTCGCCATGAATAGCAACTTGATGGCGATGACCAAAAATAATATGAGCGGTAAAAGCAGAAATGGGGAAGTAAAACTGCAGATTTTTTTCAGTGAATTTAAAGACGGAATTTGGCAAAAAGAAACTCCTTTCAAACTCAATAATGCTGAATATTCAGTTGCACACCCCTGGCTGAGCGAAGATGGCAACATCATGTACTTTGTAAGCGATATGCCCGGTGGCTTTGGTGGAACTGACATTTACCGAATTGAAAAAAAATCTGGAATAGAATGGGGAGAGCCTGTGAATATGGGTGAAAAAATAAATACCGAAGGTAATGAAATGTTTCCCTTTTTTGAAGATGAAAACGACTATCTTTTCTTTTCATCCGATGGACACAATGGTGTTGGGGGGCTTGATATATACATGGCAGCCATGAAAAATTATTCGGTGAGAAAACTTACCAATATGGGCGCAACACTTAATAGTAGATTTGACGATTTTGCACTCATTGTGGATAAAGACATGAAAAAGGGTTATTTTTCTTCGAACAGAGATGGCGGTAAAGGCGATGACGATATTTATTATTTTGAGATCCTCAAACCCTTTCGCTTTACCAAAACCATTAAAGGTAAAATTACAGACGAAAAAAGCAATATTCTTGCAGGAAATGAGGTACAGCTTTTAAGTGAAGACGGTGTGCTTTTTGCCAGCGCTATTTCGTCCCAAGATGGTTCTTTCTCTTTCAGTGTTGATACCGAGGATAGTTTATATTATGTTCAGGCAAGTAAAGAGAAGTATGAAAGTGGTAAAACTGAGCCTATAAACCTTACGCTATCTGATGCAGAGGAAATCAATACAACGCTTGTTCTCAATAGAATTCCTGTGTTCAGATTTGTTTGCAGGGTGATGAACAGTTCCGATAAGGAGCCACTATCAGGCGTAAAACTCAAAATCGTGGATAATGCAACTCAAAAAACTGAATTGCAGGAGACCATTTGGTCGGGCGAATTTTCAAAAATGCTCGAAGGATACAAAATGAATCAAAACCTTTCTTTTGAAATTACATTTGAAAAAGAAGGTTTTCAGTCCAAAACCCTCAATTTTAATAAAGCTTTGACTGTTGAAGGAGATCAAATTTTTAACACAAGTCTCGATTCGGTAAAAGTAGAGAAGTTTGAAACTGGTATTGACATTGCAAAGGTAATTAACCTCAAACCAATTTATTTTGAAGAAGGAACCTCAACGCTGAATACTGAGTCGACACAAATTCTCGAACAAATTGTAAAAGTACTCAATGAGAATCCAACCATGATTATTGAAATCAATGCGCATACCGATTGTCGCGGATCTTATAACTCGAACATGGCCTTATCCGACAGTCGTGCAAAATCTTGCGCTACCTATATTTCGAGCAGAATCAGTAATCCATTGCGAATCAGCGGCAAGGGTTTTGGTGAAACAAAACTCGTAAATAATTGTAACTGTGAAGGAGCAGAAATTTCTAATTGCTCAGAGAAAGAGCATGAGCAAAACAGGAGGACTGAGTTTATTATTGTAAGGATGTAATTGGTATCAATTAGACAGGGTAATCATAAGCATAATTGTTGCAGCTAGAAGAACAAACAAGCTTAATCCCACTATCCAAAAAACTGGCAAAACATATATTAGACCAAGCACAACTAAGCTTACTGACAAGGCAAAATCGAATAAAAATTTCATAAGCAATATGATTCCTACAATATCGCCTGCCAGTGGGGTATCTTCATGTTCGTAATTAACAGAGCTTCTTATTATTGTAATGGACAGCAGAAGATTAAGGATGCCAAAAATACACAATCCTATAAGCCATATAAGAAAATTTGCAGCAAAAAGTCCAATTACGAATAATAACAATCCTGCAAAAAATACTAAAGCTAAAAAAATTATCAGAAAATCATAAAAGTCAATGGCAGCTGGTTGTTTTTTCTTAGCCTGTTTATGTTTTTTCTTTTTGCTTTTAACTGGTTTTACAGGTTTTACAGACTGATCATGATGACTGATTTCTGCATTTACCAAATTCAACGAATAGGCATTAGAAGGAAATGCTATAAACAAAATAATTGATAGCAGAAAATTGTTAATTATTTTTCCCATGCGCTTGTTTGGTTTTGATATGAATAAATGATGTTGCTTTTGATTTTTACCATGATAATTTATCTAAAATAAAAAAAAGGATAATAGATAAGGCCAAAAAGCCAAGTATAGTTAATCCAAATATCCAAAAAACAGGTATTGCAAAATTTAAGCCTAAGATAATAAAGGCTATGGCTAGTATCAGGTTTATAAAATCAATAGAAAGTATAAAAATTCCTAACCCAATAATTCCCATATCCTCAGGTTGAAGCTTTTCAAAACAATTGACACAAAAAAAAATAAGATAGGACATGATATATAAAAACAAATTTATTGCGGAAAAAACAATTAAACCCATAATCCATAAAGGAAAGCTTGCCAGGAAAAGTCCAATTATGAAACTGGTTATTCCTGCAAAGGCTAATATTCCAAAGCAGTATAATACCCATGAAATCCAATAGTCGTCATATTGATTACGCCTCTGCTTGGGCCCTTTTATGTTTTTCTTTTTGCTTTTAACTGCTTTTACTGGTTTTACAGGTTTTACAGACTGATCATGATGACTGATTTCTGCATTTACCAAATTCAACGAATAGGCATTAGAAGGAAATGCTATAAACAAAATAATTGATAGCAGAAAATTGTTAATTATTTTTCCCATGCGCTTGTTTGGTTTTGATATGAATAAATGATGTTGCTTTTGATTTTTACATTAATTTAGTTAAAATAAAAAAAAGGATAATAGATAAGGCCAAAAAGCCAAGTATAGATAATCCCACTATCCAAAAAACTGGAATAGCAAAACTTAAGCCTAAAATAACAAAGGCTATGGCTAGTATCAGGTTTATCAAATCAAGTAGAAGTATTAAAATTCCTGTCCCCAAAACTTCTAAATGATCGATCTTTTCAAAATAAATGTCAGAAAAAACAATAAGATAGTACATGACATATAAAAACAAATTTATTGCGGAATAAACAATTAAACCCGTAAGCCATAAAGGAAAGCTTGCCAGGAAAAGTCCAATTATGAAACTGGTTATTCCAGCTAAAGCTAAAAAAATTATTAGATAATCATAAAATTTAGTGGTATCTAGTTGTTTTTTCTTAGCCTGTTTATGTTTTTTCTTTTTGCTTTTAACTGCTTTTAAAGGTTTTACAGGCTTTACAGACTGATTGTTAGCACTGATTTCTGCATTTACCAAATTCAATGAATAGGCATTAGAAGGATTTGCAATAAACAAAATAATTGCTATCAGAAAATTGTGAATCAATTTTCCCATGCGTGTTTGGTTTTGATATGAATAAATGATGTTGCTTTTGATTTTTACAATAATGACTGCTTAGGGAAAAACTAAATTATCTTTTGTTAGAACTAGTTTTATTAAAAGCAACCAGTTGATCGTAGCGACTTCCATATTTGCGGTAGTACACAAATACAAGAAAATCATTTTCAGCTTCGAAGGTGCTACCCTCTAGTTCTATAATATTAATATTGGACCCATCATTATCGGTAGTTGCGTAGTAATAATCGTAAAAACCATTTTTGAACGAAATCTCGCCTTCGTAGGAACCTGTATCCATATTATACTCGAGCTTATTTTGTGGATAAGCCCTGAAATCGGAGAATGCGCCAATCACATAGACATCTTTTTTTGGCAGCAGATTGCTTTGAAATCTAAAATTAACAAGGCCATATTCTGCACGCTCAGCTGCAGCCGGGTTATCATGTGAGGCTATGATAAATTTACCATTGATATCGTGTGTGAAGAGGTAAGCCGAGTTGGTACGCGGAATATCGGGGAAGAGTTTCAATTTAAAACCGTCTTTTAGCTGTTCTAAAGTTTCAACCTGCGGACCACGGTGTCTGAAACTGCGAATGTCGAGCGGACGAAATTCCTTGTAACCTGGAAAACTAATTTGCCCCATCAAATCGTAAATAATGGCTTCCTCCTGAACAAATGTGGGTTTGATTCCGCTTACTGCATTATCCCAACGGCCATTCTGCAAAACGGCAATTTTAATGTCAGTTGAGGGCGAGGGAATGTAAATGCCAGCATGTTCTACTTTTACACTCAATTCCTGGTGCGTTCTTGAATTTGGCGGTGCAGCCGAGCGACGTACCGTAGGCACAGCCTTCATCATGGGCTCATATACAACAAAACGTCTGGTTAGCACCAGGTCATCTTCATCGTCATTCAAGTAAACTTTGAGCAAATAATTGCCCGAGAGTTTGAATTTGACATCATCGTTTGGCAGTCGCAGAAAATAGTGTGTGTATTCAACCCTGGTATTGAAAGATGAGCTGCTTTCGTAAAAACGATTCTCCTGAAAACCATCAATGTAGTCAATCGCAGCGATTTCCTGAGAAATGCTCCAATCGTAATTGCAATGGTAGATTTTGTAAAAATAATTTTTATTGTCAGCTTCCAGATCATCAAATTCTAACAATAACTGACGGCTACTACCCAATTCAAGCACAGGGTAATCCAGCTCAGAATCCTCCGGGTAAAAACGAACAGTACTTAGAAACTCACTGTAATTGTAGTCGTAATTTTTGGGCGTTTCGGGTACATAAATATCTCTTTGGGACCAAAGAAAATGCGGAGAGATTAAAAATAAAAATAAAAGATGCCTCGCGGACAATTTCATATTCTTCCGTTTTTGTGGAGTTTTTCGTCTCTTTTCTGTAGGAAATCCGCAATATTGCGAATCATAACAGTGAGACCCAGCAGGCCAAAATTAGCCATAATCATTACCACAAAAATCGTGCGGTTTACACCGTTATTGTCAAAAATTGTTTGTCCCGAAATCAGATAAGCAAAAAAAGATAGCCCTATAATCAAGATCATGAAGGAGTACAATGACAATTGAATGTATTTAAAATGTTTTTCAGCAAAAATACCCAGTGCATTGTTGAAAACCAAAAAGAGTAGGGTCATGGCCCCCGAAACCAGCCAGGGCAACTCCTGGTCGTTGATTATGAGCCCACCAAGCATCATGATGAGGGCAATTGCAGCAATCCCTCCGGCCTGTAGAAAAGGGGAGGGAATACTCATTTTGAAATACTTGGATTTAATGAACCATTTATCTGTATTCATGAGCTTTGTTGTTGAAATATTTTGTAGCCAAATTCAAGTGGCGTTTCGGCAAACTGATGTTTTACAAGCTGTTCCAGATACATTTTGTCAACCTCGTCGAATGAGTCAAATTCTGTGCTATCAATGTCAAAAACAGCAATCAGTCTTTTCTTCGAATCGAAAACTGGTACTACAATCTCGGAATTGGTTCTGCTGTCACAGGCAACATGCTCGGGGTCTTTGTGTACATCTGCCACTATCTGAGTCTGCCCTGTTCTTGCGGCTCTTCCGCAGACACCTTTACTAAATGGGATATGCAGGCAACCCAAAGTGCCTTGATAGGGACCTACAACCAGTGCGGCATTATGTACTATGTAGAACCCAATCCAAAAGTGGTTTGGAAAATAATTTCTCAAAATGGAATTGATGGTCGACATTTTTGTAATAATAATGCTTTCGCCCAACAGTACAGCATTTATTTCTCTTATTGCCTCTCTGTAAACCTTTTCTTTTTCACTGCTGTTCATAATCCGATGTTATTAGTCTGTAATGATTCATGAAATGAACCGGCAAATTTAAACATTTTGATTTAATGTCTATATTTGCAAATCATTCTTTACTCTAAACAAGAAATCAGGCTTACTGTTCATAAATTTTAGAATTTATATCGATAATCATTTTTTATGAAACAAAAATTTGTCGACCAAATGGGGGCTGAGCTTTATCTTGCTCAAAAACCAAAAAGAATTATTTCTTTGGTGCCCTCTCAAACGGAGCTAATGGCAGATTGGGGATTAGAGGATGCTGTGGTCGGCATAACCAAGTTTTGTATTCATCCTTCCGATTGGTTTCAGTCAAAAACTCGTGTAGGAGGCACTAAAAAGTTAAATTTCAAAGTCATAGCATCGCTCGAACCCGATCTGATTATTGGGAACAAAGAAGAAAACAGCAAAAGCGATATTGAATATCTGAAAGCGCATTATCCCGTTTGGATGTCGGATATAAATAACCTGGAAGATTGCTACGAAATGATGCAGCTCCTTGGCGAGTTGTTAGATTGTGGCGATAAGGCAAAAAATACAGTTGAAAAATTAAAAATATCCTTTTCAAAAAACGGCAATCCTAACTGCAGTCCTGAAATCTTAAAAGTTGCCTATTTTATCTGGCAGGATCCTTATATGGTCGCTGCTGCTGATACCTTTATTGACGAAATGATTGGTAAAGCCGGGTTTAGCAATGTTTTCGAAAACTATAAGCGTTATCCCGAAATTAGCACTGAATTGCTTCAGCAACTAATGCCTGATTTGATTTTCCTTTCATCGGAGCCTTTCCCTTTTGGCGAACAACACAGGCAGTTTTTCCAAAAGATGTGCCCATGGGCAAAAGTTGAAATTGTGGATGGAGAATTATTTTCCTGGTATGGCAGCCGATTATTGAAAAGTGCTGCATACTTTGAAGCACTCAGACAAAAATTTCTAAATATATAAAACGAATACCTTGAACAAAATACAATTATTTATTCCCTGTTTTGTCGATCAGTTGTATCCCGATTCGGCTATGAATATGTTCAAAATTCTCAAAGCTGCCGGGTTGGAAATTGAATACAATGCAAATCAGACCTGTTGCGGTCAACCGGCTTTTAATTCAGGGTTTTGGGACGAAACCGCCGTCGTAGCCAAAAAATGGATTAAGGATATGCAGCAATCAGATTTGACGGTTGTATCCCCCTCGTCTTCTTGCGTTGGCTTTGTCAGGAATTATTACTCAGATATTTTTCCGGATGATAAAAATTGCGAGCAGATAGTCACCAAAACTTATGAGTTTACAGAATATTTGGTCGATGTGCTCGGTAAAACAGATTTTGACGCCAGACTCGAAAAAAAGGCTGTTTATCACGATTCATGCGCCGCCCTGCGCGAGTGCAAAATAAAGGCTGCCCCACGCAAACTGCTAGAGCATGTTAGAGGGTTAACGCTACTGGATCTACCCGATTCGGATCAATGTTGTGGCTTTGGCGGTACTTTTTCGGTAAAATTCGAACCAATTTCAGCTGCAATGGCCGAGAAAAAAGTGCAGCATGCACTGTCTGTTGGTGCCGAGCTCATCATATCGGCCGATATGTCCTGTCTGATGCAGCTGCAGGGATATATTTCAAATAAAAATCTGCCTTTAAAAACCATGTACATAGCCGATGTGCTCGTATCACGCTAAATAAACCTTTTAATATGAAACAATTAGAACCCCTAGTATTAAACGATAGCCTGAGCTTAAAAAACCGGATTGTCATGGCTCCAATGACCCGAAGCCGCGTGGATAATCCTGAGCGGATAGTTGGTAGAATGCAGGCAAAATATTATAGTCAGCGGGCAGGAGCGGGGCTCATTATCAGCGAAGGTACTGTAGTTAGCGAATCGGCAGTGGGTTATTTGCGCGTTCCAGGAATTTATACTGAAGCTCAGACCAAGGCCTGGAGTTCAGTAACGAAGGCAGTTCATGAAGCAAATGGGCTTATTTTTTGTCAACTTTGGCATGTAGGAAGAATTACGCATCCGACGCTTAGCGGCGGCAACCTACCATTATCGGCTTCAGCTGTGAATCACATGGGCAGAATTCTAACAAATGAGGGCGTTTTGGATTCTATTGTCCCAAGGGCAATGGATAGGGATGATATTGAGACAGTTAAAAATGAATTTGTAAAAGCCGCTGAAAATGCAATAAAAGCAGGATTCGACGGTGTGGAAATTCATTCAAGTAATGGATATATTTTTCATCAGTTCTTTTCAGCTTCTTCCAATATGAGAACAGATGAATATGGTGGAACAGCCGAGAACCGCGCAAGATTTTTCTTTGAAGTGTTGGATGCCATGACAAAGGTAATTTCTGTACATAGAATAGCTGTCAGGTTGAATCCTATGATGCACGAAAGTATTGGAATCCTTGTCGACGAATCTACTTTGCCGGTTTTTGATTACATCGTTCAACGTCTGAATGAATATCCTATCGCTTTTCTGCACCTTACCCGAGCGGTTAAAATCTTAGATGCACCTTTTTTCGAAAAAGATGTTATTGGAAGATACCGCAACATATACAAGGGCGTTCTTGTAGCAAATGGTGCATATAGTCCTGAGGAAGCAGAACAGGAATTACAATCAGGCAGAGCCGATGCCATCGCCTTTGGCAAGCTTTTTATTTCAAATCCTAATTTGCCCGAGCGCATCGAAAAAGGACTAGCCCTAAAAGAATGGGAGCAGACAAGTTTTTATAGCCCTGGTGAAAAGGGTTATACCGATTATTGATTAATTTTTTAGACCAATAATTCGCCAAACATCCATAATATTCATGAAAAAGGGCCCATATTTCTTTTTCAGCGCCTGTTCTTCCTCTCTTTTCCAATAATGCAGGTTGCTTACGGTGTAGAGGTATCCAAAATTGTAAGCAGTTTTACTTTTGTATTTTTCCGAGAGTAGTTTATTCGGATAACGGTACAGTTTTTCCTGTTTTTTTACAATTTTTAGGGCTTCTTCACGGATTTTTGCAGCATTAGCCAGTCTGTTATTTGTGTCGTTGAATGTCGTTTTATTGATTGAGGCCTCACGTTTTTCAACATAATAACTTAGTATCTGGGCCTTGTGTTTTGCTCTTAATATTGTAATTTCCAAACCATTGATTATTTCTTCCATTTCGGCATTGCTATTGCTTTCCGATTTTAATTGTAAAATCAGCAGATTGCTTTTGTCAACAAAACTTAAGAGCGGCTCAATCACATTTTTTTTAAGGGTATCGAGTTGGTAGGGCATTGCCTTTTTCAACAGGAATTTATTGCTGTAAATTGGCCTTGGTTGAAATTCTAGCTTCAGAAATGCAGGTAATTCATCCGTAAATGATTGAGGCGCCATATATCTTATAAGTTCCTTTTCTTTGATGTATTCCTGTTGTAAATCAAGCAGCTGATGAAGCGTTTTAATGCTGTTGTTTTCGGGCGCTAATATATCTACATATTGAAGTGGCTGTACTTCCTGATTTTTTCCGTTAAATTGCTGAGACCAGCTCCAGCGGGCAATGCTCCAGTCGGTTAGCCAATAGCCCCATTCCCAACCGGAGCTAAATGTAAGATGCCCCTCGGCGCCCAAGGAGTCCATCAGCACAATGTCATTCAATCTGGCACTAAGATAGGGCAGAAGTGTCATTGGTACCGAATTGTCGAAGGTAATCCAATAGGCCGATTCAGGATAATACCAGGTTTCGCGCAGCTTCACTTCTTTGTTGAAGACATCTAGCATATGCCTTAAATTGGCATTTTTGTAAACAGGCGCTTTGTTTTCAGATACATTATAAAACATGACCGAGTGAACCAAAAGCCCTCTTTTGTTGTCGATGGCTTGCTCGGCTTCGTTCATCACATATGCTCGCTGTTTTTTTCCGGCAAGTAGTTTATCTTTTTGTACAACATGTTCCCTTCCAAATAATCGGGCGCCTTTTTGCTCAATCAGTTCACCGAGATAAAGTTGAAGTTTTTTCTTTTTGCGAATGTTGCCACTGCTAAACTCAGTTGTCGAAAATTCAACACTGTAAACATCGAACCCTGCCTGTGAGAGCCAATTGATATTTTTTTCAATCTGTTTTTTTTTGCTTAGAAAAGAGGCAGGAAAATTGCGGTAAAGCATAAAAGCCTTTTGTTGAATCATATGCAGTGAAACATCCACACCCATTATGATGCCGCGACTTTTTCCATAATCGACTGCCTGCTTTATGTAAGGAATCCATTTTTTCCTTTCAATGCTTTCCAAAAGATTAAATTCAAAATAATTCTGCTGATTTCTGGCCAACCAGTTGATATAGTCTTTTATTTCTTCGATGCCATTTTCAAATTTAACATTCAGGAGCGCCTCTGTCAGTTCTATCGGGTGCATCGTATGCAGGTGAAATCCCCTTTTGTTGAAACGTGCTTTTACCTTCCATTCGAAATGCTCTGTCAAAGGCCAGTTTTTGATTTCTGGAATAAAAGTCTGCTTAGGATGATAAAACCTAAAACCAAGTTTCTCCTGCAAAAGTCCGTATAGCCCAAAACTAATTCCCTCGTAGGACATCGCTTCCAGTCTTAGTTCAATTTGATTGCTGCTGAATTTCGATGTCCAGCTGTAATCCTGAGAGGGATACCTAAGGGTAGCGTTGTTGTTTTGAATTGAAATATTTAAGCTGTCAATTTCGGGTAATATCAATAGAATTTCTGCCTTTGTATTGTTCAGTTCAACAATGCAGTTGCAAGATTTTTTCAATAATGTTTTCACATCGTCTATTGACTTAGCGCTGGCACTATGACTAAGATTTGCGCTATTGCTGATGATGGATATGCTTTCAATTGCTTTTAAATTATTTAAAAACAAGCAATTAAAAAATATAAATAAATATATATGTAGTTTTAAGGTCGATTTCATTCAGTTTCTTTTTGAAAGATTGGCGGCAAATATACAATTATCCAGGATAATTAGAGCATAATACAATACAAAGCCATTCAAAGACAGTAATCAAATATTAATTTTTTTTAATAGGTATTTCCTCTTATTCCATCGAACATTTGAGAAATGATTTGAAATGTTAATAAAAAAAAAGAACTTTGGGAAAAATTTTAATAAACCGAAATGAACTATAATAGAATTAGTATTTATACTATCGCATCGATTTTTGTCATCACAGCGGTATTAGGTTATTTTGCCATAAGCAGGATTAAGTTCGATTTCGATATGCGGAATTTTTATCCGCTCAATAATCCCGAAACTGAGTTTTTTTATCAGTATACCAATGAGTTTGGTTGGGACGACGATTACATTTTGATTGGATTGGAAACAAAAGGTAAAGATGTTTTCGAACAGAAATTTCTCAAAGCTGTTGACAGTCTGGGTAAATTAGTTAGAAAGCATCACAATGTCAAAAATGTTGCTTCGCCTACAGAAATGGAGGTTTATCGTTTCGTACCTTACATGAACGTTGTGAGCAATTCTCCGCTGATACACCTGGATGAGCCCGATAGAATAGCCAATGACAGCAAAACTGTTATGTCGAGAAAGGAATTGGTAGGCAACCTTTTCGCGCCTGATAAAAAATCGGTGGCAATTATTATTAAACAGGTGCCCAATCTTCAGTATGAAAATTGCGATAGTTTGGTAAAACACCTTGAAAAACTGGTACAGCCATTTTCTGAATTCAAAAAAGTACATTTTGCCGGTAAATGTTTTGGTCAGACTACCTTTGTTAATCTTACCAAGACAGAGATAGTACTTTTTATTATGCTTTCCATTATTGTAAATATTGTCTTTCTCTATTTTACTTATCGTCGCTTTTGGGGAATTTGGATGCCTTTGCTTGTTGTAGGCGTAACTGTACTCTGGACCCTTGGTACCATGATGATGCTGGGACTTGCGCTCGATTTTATATCCAATATTATTCCTACAATCATACTTATTATCGGTATATCTAATGTCATACACTTCCTAACCCACTTTATAATGGAAATGGACTCGGGTATGAATAAGATAGATGCTATAAAAACAACCATTAAAAAAATTGGTACAGCTACTATTTTTACTAGCTTAACCACCATAATCGGATTTCTAAGTTTGTTATTTTCAAATGTAAAACCATTGGTGAATCTTGGAGGATATGCTTCCTTGGGGCTGGTATTTGCATTTATCATTACTTATACTTTGTTTCCTGCTATTTTGGTTGTTTATACTCCCAAATACAGTTCCAAATCAAAATCGGCCAATGATTATCTGCAGAGTATACTGGAGCCACTATTCAATTTTACAATGAAATTTAAACTGCATATTATCATTGTGTCGGCGATTATTATGGCTTTTGGTGTATGGGGTTCTTTAAAATTGGTGGTAAATCAACATCTGCTCGAAGATATAAATGAGCGTCACCCACAAATACAGGCAACTCGCTTTTTTGAAAATGATTTCAGCGGAGCAAGGCAATTTGAAATGGAGGTTAGATTGCTCGATAGCACAAAATCGGTACTCGAGCCTGAGGTACTCAAGAACCTCGATAAGGTTGATAAATATTTGAGCAGTACCTATGGTGCGGGTGCACTTTTTAGTCCTGTTGGCCTGTACCGCGAGGCTAACCGCGTTCAACATTCAGGGCAAAATGCCTATTTTGTACTCCCTGATAATGAGTCTGATTTTAACAAAGCAAAGGATCTGGTCGACCGTTTTATATCAAAAGCATATCCCAAAGTTTATACTGCAGATTTGAAGGCTGCAAGATTTTCCGGAAAGATGGGCGACCTGGGCAGTAATGAAATCAATAAAAGAAACATTGCCCTGGCCGAATTCATGAAAAAGGAGGGTCTCGATAAACAAATCAGCTGGCATATTACCGGTTCTGCACACTTGATGGAACTGAATAATTTCAATATTGCAAGCAATGTTTATTATGGAATGATTTTCAGTTGCCTAATTGTTGCGCTGATTATTGGATTTCAGTTTGGTTCTGTAAGAATGGCCATCATTGGTATGATACCCAATATTCTTCCCATGCTTTTTGTGGGGGCATTGATGGCGCTGAGTGGTGTTAATATCAAAATTTCCACTTCAATTCTTTTCATTATGTCTTTTGGTATTGCGGTAGATGATACCATACATTTTATGAGTTCCTACCGTTTCGATTCAAAAAAATATCCCAATGACAGAGCAAAGGCATTGCTGGAAACTTATAAATCGACAGGAAAAGCAATTATTGTTACATCGCTAATACTGATAGGGGGCTTCTCTACGCTAATCTTTTCAAGTTTTGGAGGTACTTTCCATATTGGGGTCTTCACCAGTATTTGCCTTTTTGTAGCTTTACTTGCCGACCTCTTTTTGCTCCCTGCGCTGCTCTTTTATTTTGGTACTGAGCCTAAACCAATTTTTGGTAAAAGGAAAAAGAAATCGTAAGTTTTAGTGCTTTCTTCTGATACCCTCAGCAATTGCATTGATTCCTCCTTTTTCGATTAGTATTTCTGCAATCATTTTGAATAGAAGATATTCTTCCCAGTTTCTGTAGTTGACATTGTCGATGAATGGATTTCCCATGGATTCAAAGCGCATATTCAGTTTGTCGGGTTCCTGAGTGATATCAAAATAAGGATAAATTTCTTCATTGCTCCAACAGCAAATTCTAACAAATCTGCTTTTGTTTTGGTGGAAACATCCAAGCTTAATATGCACACTTAATAAGTTTTTATCGATTGCTATATTTGGGCTGAAAATACTATAATCCCTGGATTCTGCTATCCTGATATTATTCCAGAACCATAGCAGTATCCACTCATCTATTCCCACAAGTCCTTCTTTTACAAATTCGTAGTAGGCTTTTTCCCAAATTTCGGGATTGTCAGATAAAATATATGCTTCCAGTTTCATAATAAGATTAAAAAAATGTGGTTTCCTCTCCTTAGAAGAAACCACAGTTATGTAAGATATGGTTCAGAAAACCTTTATTTATTCAATTCGCTCAGCTCAACTTTTTTACCATCTTTAAAAGCAACTACAAAAGGCTTTAATATACCTTTTTCCTCAGCTTTTTTAACGGCAACCTTTGCTTCATCTAAACTTTTGAAGCCTTTGAGATAAATGTAGCTCAACCCGTTATCAGCGTTTAAGAGTTGTTCTTTTACGCCAATTCCAGTTAGGTCGGGTAGTTTCGATTTGGATGGATCTTTATAAGCACCAATTTGAACCTTATACTCTACCACAGCTATCTTAGTATTCGTTTTCACATCAGATTTTACAGTGCTTTTATCTGCAGCCTTAACTGATTTATCCTCCGCTTTCACAGTAGTTTTTTCATCAACCTTTACCGTAGTTTTATCAGCAGCTTTTACAGTTTTATCCTCTGCTTTAACAGTAGTTTTGTCATCAGCTTTTACCGTAGTTTTATCAGCAGCTTTTACAATTTTATCTTCTGTTTTAACCGATGCTGATTTTGGGTAGACAAGTATTAACTCACTATTCATTTTTTCAGAAGCTGTTTTTTGTGGCAACTCAGTTTTCTTGATGAAGGATTTTTCTAAACCTACAATAGATTGAACTTTAGCCAGAATTTCTTTTGCATGAGCTTCTTCTGCAAATACACCCAATCTATAAACTTTTGATTGCCCTTCTTTATAGGGTTCTGTTATGATATTGGCCAAAGAAGATAATTCTTTTTGTGTTGTTGCATTCATTTCCTTGAAAATGCCTACCTGAATTTGGTAGCCGTTTGCAGGCACGGCTTTTCCTGCTTGTGGCCCCCTCAAAAAGGTTTCATTCACAGCATTGCCATTTTTTACACTTCTGGATGCAAGGCCGTTTTCGAGCATGTATTCTTCAGGTACGTTATTTGTAGCAGCACGGGCCATATCACGTTCGCTGAGTAGCGTAAGGCGCTCTCCGTCACCGGTATTTACTTCGAAGGCAATGTTATCATAACCCGGTCTGGAGCATTTGATTTCATACTGTGTCTGATGATCAAGTACGATGGAATATTCACCATATTTATTGGTTTTAACCTTTCGTTCTTCGCCTGATTTCTTATTTTTTACATAAACCCAAACACCCTCAATTTTTTCTTTGGTCGAGCCATCGTTGATCGATCCAATATACACAGTTTCTGCACTTGGAATCTTATTGAGGGTATTTTCAGTTTTTGTTTTTTCGGTCACAACAAGCGGTTCTTCTGCTTTTTTGACATCTTTAATAATTGGCTTTTCTTCCACTATTACGGGAATAGGCATATTAGTAGCCTTATTATCGGTTTTTACAATTTCTGTTTTATAGGTCTCGGTAATGATGGCATTTTTTGGATCTACCTCTTTGTTAGCCACAATGTTTACAGGACGATCTTCATATACCTTTGGCATCATTGACAAATCACCGAGTTTAATGGCGGAATAGATATCATAATCGCCTGCACCACCTTGACGGTTAGAGCAAAAATAAGCAAGATCGTGACTGAAATCCAGAACAAAGTTCAAATCATCGGTGCTGCTGTTGATTCCAAATCCAAGATTTCTCAAATCTGTCCAACTTCCATTTTTGGGATCTGCTCTAAAAATATCAAGACCACCGAAGCCTTTATGTCCGTCTGAGCTGAAGTAAATTGTACCAGCTTCGTCAATAAAAGGATAAATTTCATTGCCCGGGCCATTAATTGTTGAGCCCAGATTCTTTGGTGCCGACCAGCTGCCATTCGAAAGGGTAGAAACATAGATGTCGAAACCACCATAATTAATTTCTAAACCTTTGCCTCTGGATGCGAAATAAAGAGTTTTACCGTCTTTTGATAGAAATGGATAACCTGCTTCAATATTTGCTTCAGTATTTGCAAATTCAATTCTTTTTAATTTAGGCAATTCCTTGAAGGTTGAAATATCGGCATAGCTCAGCTGAAAAACCCTTGCATTGCCTGGGTTGAAGCCTTGTCTAAGTCCTGCCGGTAAATTATTTGAAGAGCTTATCAGTAGTTTTCTATCGGTCGATAGGCAAAAAGGAGCAAGATCTGCAGCTTCAGAAAGAAACTTTTCATTGCTATTATCATGCAATAAGGCCGCATCGACTAATTCTTTGTAATTTTTTCTGTTTGCGGTATAAATATAATCAGCATTTGGATCAGACACAGCAATTGACTTTACCGTTTTGTTCGATGCATACATAAATTGAGTGCCCGATAGAAAAAGAGCGTGTTCAGATGCAGTGCTGTTTACATTTTTTTCATTGGCGATGCGGTGAAATGCTGGTATTTTGCTTTTGTTGTCGAGGGCAAAATCGCATGAGTTGATATTCTGTTCAATCAACTGCACCAATGAACCATTGCCTATTACATCGGGATGCGATTTCATTTGCATCAGTACCGAACGGCATTTGTCGTACTTGCCCTCCATCTTCAAACTGTAGCTGTAGTTGTACCAGCATAGAAAATCTGCACTTTGGGCTTTGGTCAACTGTTCATAAAGCGGAACAGCCTTTGCTGCTTTATTACTAATTCTATATAAATCGGCAAGTTTCAATTGTAATTCATTGCTGTTTGGATTTTCGACAAGTGCAGTTTCGAAATAAAAGATTGCTGAATCGATCATTTCTTTTTCGAGCAATTCTTCGGCATTAACAAGAGCAGGTTTTTGTGCAAAGACTGAATTTCCCAAAAGGAAAGTTCCGATAAGCAGCAGGTAGAAGTTTTTGCGTGTCATACTTCAATTGTGGCTTTTAATTATTTGAAATTCAAATTAATAACTTGTTTGCTTATATTGGCCTATACGGCAAACACTTAAAATTTCAGATTGTACTGATTTAAAGGTCAGTATAAATTCACAAATTCAAGGCCAATATTAAGTAAAAAATTCGAAAAAGACCATAGATTCTAAAAAATTATGAAATATTTAGCAAAAAAGTTATACCTTTAGTCTTTGGGTAAAATAATTTAACATTTCTTTATATTTTGAACGGATGTTTGTTTTCTTAAAATTGACGAATGTTTTCCAATCGGCCATTTGGCGTTTCTTTCTTATTCTTGGAAGTTTCACTGTTGTGCTTTTTTCGGTTTATTTTACCCTAAATCTCTCCAATGAATTAAAGAGACAGGAGCGAAAACAAATGGAGCAAATTGCAGATGCTCAATTGAGTATGATGACCACTGACCCAAACTGCGATATAACTTTTCAGAGCAAGATTCTGGAGTCGAACAAAAGCGTTCCTATGATTATGGTCGATGCTGACAATAATATTATTGCTGCTGCCAATTATAAACGAGACTTTGAAAAAGATCCCACATTCTTCAAAAAGGAATTGGAAACATTGAAAAAAACGGCAAAGCCTGTTATTTTAGAACACAAGGCATTGGGAATTAAAAATTATATTTATTACCGACAGTCACTTATCATCAGTTATCTCGATTGGTTTCCTTACATTCAATTCAGTCTGCTTTTTGTTTTTTTTACACTGGCTTATTTAACATTCAGTTCCATACGTAAATCTCAGCAAGAGCGCATCTGGGTCGGAATGGCCAAAGAAACAGCACACCAATTAGGTACTCCGCTTAGTTCGCTCATGGGTTGGATAGAAAATCTCAAAACCCTTTATCCGGAAGATGAACAGATGAAAATGATTTGTGGCGAAATGAACAGAGATTTGGAAATGCTCGAAATTGTAGCCGGAAGATTTTCGAAAATTGGCGCAAGGCCCGAACTTAGCCAACAAAATTTATTCGATCGCTTAAAAAGACATTATGAATATATTATTCAAAGGGCACCCAAAAAAGTAAAACTTGAATTTCCCGATTTTGAAAACACAGTTCCTGTTTTAGTCAATATCAATGCAATTCTGTTCGATTGGGTAATCGAAAACCTGTTAAAGAATTCTTTGGATGCAATGGATGGAAAGGGTTTAATCAAGTTGGAAGTATCAGAAAATGAAGGCTTTGTTTTTATAGATGTCAGCGATAGCGGAAAGGGAATGCCCAAGTCAATGTTTAATAAGGTATTTAAGCCTGGTTTTTCGACAAAAAAGAGAGGTTGGGGTCTGGGTCTATCTTTAAGCAAACGCATAGTTAGTGATTATCACAAAGGGAAAATTTTTGTAAAACAATCTGTATTGAACCAGGGTACAACTTTCAGAGTTCAGTTACCAAAAACAAAAACCAAATAATTCAAACAACTAGCCCCTTATGAAATTATTTTTTTTATTGCTGTTGACAATTTTGTTAGCTTCCTGTTTCAGGAATGCTAAAAACATAAAAGTGAATGCCTTTAAATATGAAAAAAAATTGGAAGACAGCTTATTAGCTGTTGATGCAGAAAAGCAGGCTATGTTGCAACAATTGTTAAAAGACAGCATACGCACTGCCGATAGTATTGCAGCATTGCCAACACCAGTCAATTACGATACGGTCCTTTTTGCATCGATGTTGCGCACACCTTGTCATGGCAAATGCCCGCATTACGAAGTCAGACTTTATCAGAGTGGCCTTGTTGAATATATAGGGTATGCAGCTGTTGAGAGAATTGGGAAATTTCAATGCAGAATCGACAGTACGCAACTAGGGGCTATTTTAGAAATGGCTACTAAGTGCAATTTTTTCGAAATGAATGATTTTTATCCTGAAAAAGGAACTGCAATCAGTGATTTTCCTATGTGTGTCTGTTCTTTAAAAAAAGAAGAGAATCAAAAAATTGTGTACAATAGAAATGATGCCCCACTCAATTTAATCAAATTTCAGAATTTCCTCGACCGTATTTTTGAAGACCAAGAGTGGGAAGCACTTAGCCCAACAGCAGGCAAAGCTTTACTGCCTGAACGTTAATAAAATTACAAAAAAATACAGAAAGAATTGCTGGATATAAAATTTTGTCTTATATTTGCAATCGCTTCCCAAAATAGGGTCGGATGGCCGAGCGGCTAGGCAGAGCTCTGCAAAAGCTCGTACAGCGGTTCGAATCCGCTTCCGACCTCTAATCAAGACAGATCATTCCTTTGGTCTGTCTTTTTTATTTAGGGTTTTACATTCAATGCAGCCTTAAGTCTACCGTAAACTAAAGCAATTTGTGAACTGTTGTCTTGGCCCTTATATTCCTTTACAAGGCGATTTGTTCTGATGGTAATTACAAAACCGCTTTCTCCCGGATTCCTCAATAGTTCAGCGGCATTTTCAATTTCATCAAAAGCAGCATAAAAGTTTTTGTAGTTAATCGGGTTTTGATCAGGGCGCTGTACTTTTCTATTGATAGCAGTTACAGTTGCTTTGCCTTCACTGTCTGCAACCATATCAATTCTTAAACTCTCGTAACTATTACTAAAAGTTCTAGCAAAATGTATAGTCAGCTTGTCATTGGGACTTAACTTATTTAATAGTTTTTCGTCATTAGGAACAATTTTGTAAAAGTCATTTACATAATCCTGAAAGACGATTGAAGTATCAGATTGTAGCGTAATATCAAAACTAATACTGTCGTTGAACAGCGAAACTACTTTAAACTGTTGCAGGCCTGGTTTAAGCTTAAAACAATAGTCATAGGGTGGTTGAGTATTAAGATAATAATCTTTTTTTACGCCATCCGGGTCAATTTCCTTTCCATCGAGATGGATATGGTATGGGTCCCACCAATAATAGGTCAGATTGTAGGATGGAGATAGTTTTGGATTGTCGTGAAGGCATAATTTAACCTTATTTTTTGAGCAAACAGCTGATTTGCTGTTGCGAACAGGAGTAAAAAACAGCAGGTAAAGGATTTCATAATTATAAGCTTTTTGATAATAAATCAGCCCCCTCTTTACCCACTAAAATGCCAATTGCTACGCCCATGCCACCTAAACGTACAGCCGTAAATATATTGTCGGAGTATTGTGTAATGATTGGTTTTTTCTCTTCACCTATGCCTAAAATGCCGCTCCAGCGCATTTCAATAGCAGCCGAATGTCTATTTGTAATATGTTTGTGAAGAAAATCTTCAAGAAAATTTTGAATTTCATCAGTCAGCTCCATTTTATCCGTGCTTTCCTCTTGCATGTACAGGTGTCTGCCCCCTCCAAGCAGGACACGGTCGCCAACATTTCTGAAATAGACATAGCCTTTGTTGTAATGAAAACTGCCTTTTAATTTCAAGCCGGGAATTGGAGCAGTTATGAGCACCTGATTTCGGGCGGGCTTTACCTCAATGGATGGAAAGAGGCGAGGAGTGAATCCATTTGTACATACCAATAATTTTTTGGCTTTGAGTGTCCACGCATTTTGAGTACTAATTTTTACATGGTTTGATCCTTCTTCAATCCTAAGAATTTCAAGGCCGTTTAAGACTGTGATATCGAGACTTTGAGCCAGACGAAAGAGTTTTTCCATCATTTTTCCACTGTGTAGCTGTCCCTCGAAATTATTTCTGATAAGATGCTCAAAGCCATTCAATTCATTATTTTTTAAACTCCTGTCGTCAATTTCAAAAACTTGCCTGCC
>JBIPOO010000149.1:0-9293 GCA_044379045.1 Saprospira sp. | reverse complement strand
TTCAAATCAATGCATTCAATTGCAATTTCGTTGGCTTCGCAGGGGTTCTCAGCAATGTGTCAAATTGTGTTTGTGACTCAGTTGGTTTCAGAGAGTTTACACAGTTTTTACCTGTAGTGCTTATCTCTTTCGATGCAAGCAGTCAAATCAACAGGACAGTTTTACTTGAATGGACTACCGCATCTGAAACTAATAACGACTTTTTCAGCATTGAACGCAGTGGTGATGGGATTCAATGGCAAAAGGTATTAGATGTTAAAGCTGCAGATGAATCCGCAGGGGCAGAACTTAATTACAGTGCAATAGACTACAATCCCATTGGCGGAATTTCCTATTACCGCTTGAAACAAACCGATACGGATGGAAGTTTCAGTTATTCACCCATAAGGTCGGTCGAAATCGAAGCGTATAACAAATTTTCATTTTACCCGAATCCGGCAGATGATTTTATTCATATTGAATCATCTTCAGAAATGTATAGCGTAGAAATTATAAATGTTTTCGGACAGTCGAAAGGAATTTATGACAATATCAAGACTATAGATACTAAATCTCTTTCATCGGGCACTTACTTTATTAAAATTTCAGAGAATCATAAGAATGTTTTTAGCTCAAAGTTACATATAGCACATTAGTAAACAGCTAATCTTTAAATACAGAAAAGAGGCTTTCCCAAAAATTGGGTAGCCTCTTTTCTTTTAAGTTATATTGGCACTTTCATTCAGAATTTTTTATTCAAAAAAATGAGTGCCTAGTTGAAAAAAGTTTTCTCTTTATCAATAAGGATCAAACTGTGTTTTCCTCAAAGGTAGATTGATGAAGCCTAATGAACCTGGTCTGACACGCAGGAAGAAATTCCAGGTTTTTGGTTCGGGTTGCCAGCTCAATCCCATTTCCCAACAGTGCAGATTGCGCGAGAAAGTAAAATCGGGATAGGTTATTCTTTTTTTCGTAAAATCATACCCAATGCGTGGAATTCCAATGCTCCAGCCTTTTGAAAGGTTTAGACCCGCACTTAGAGATAATTCATTAGCTGTAATAATAAGGCTATCTCTTCCCTCGACATACTGATTGGTAAATCGAAGATTATAATTGATATTCAAATTTTGAAGCAACTTAAATTCTGCATTCTGTTTTGCCTGCTTGGGATCAGGCTTTGCATTCTGAGGCTTGAAGAGTGACTTAATATTTTGCGAAGTTAAACCAGTTGTTAAATTCAGAGATGCCTGAGTAAGTCTCATTAATCTTTTGTTTACAGACCACTCATAGCTATCAATTCGACGATTGGTGTTTTTATCGGCCGCAAGTGGGTCATAAGTCATATTCAAAGTTGCGTTCACTATTTTCAGCAGCGTAGTATTGGCGTTAAGCGTCACTGGGGCCATTTTAAGTGAATCGGCAGCAATGTTATAACTACTGGTCACATTTGCGTTATTGATGATGACAAAATTTCTCGATTTATCGGTACCAACTGTATCTCTTTTCGATTTTTTCATTTTGCCCTCTACACGCATATTCAGACTATAATTGAGCTGTGCCTGCTGACCTGCACCCGGAACTACATCGAAACGGGCATAGCGATTAAAAACATCCGGATAGCGTGTATCGGTCTGAACATCAGCATAATACCCCCAAAAATCTTTGCTAAAATCAGGACGCCATGACATACCAACATTGGGGCGTATTACTGCCCTTACCTTCTGCAATCGACCGATATTGTAAGTACCTGTGGCAAAAATTTGTGTATTGATACTGACTCCAGCACTAAAATCTCGAACCGCACTGAAACCATAATCCCTGATGTTTTCTATTTTTCCATAAGTGCTGTCAAAACTGATTGACTGAATCTGACCTGTTTCTGAATCAAAACTGGTATCAGCAACGACGAGCAGCGTTGGGTCGAAGTTCTGTTCATTGGCATAAAAATACCAATATTCCCTGTAATTGATGTTTGGCTGCACATTGATATGTTTCAAAACTTTGAAGGACATATTCAGATTAGGCGAATGTACAACACTATATTTTGCCTCTTTCATGGCATTAGCCAATCCATCGGGTTGAAAAAGCAGTGAGTCTATAATCTGAAACTGATTGTTGGCACTAACATTATAACTAAGACCAATTCTTTCGTACCAACGGTCCTGCCCTATCGGATTCTTCCTTTTGAAAGGAAAAATCTGATTCATGGTTAGGGTTGTTTTTGGCAAAGTAATCGTCATAATTCTATTTGACGTGTTCTGCGAATGCGAGGCACCCAAGGCCAGCGAAAATGGCGTCCCGATAAATCGCTTAGACCAGGATATATTCGACTGAAGAGTCGATTGCAGGGCCGTATTTGCAGTGGTCGTTGTATTTCGGTAAAAATTGGAAGTACCAAAATTTACAGAGGCCGAGAAATTCTGAGTTGGGTGCGCCTTGGGTGATTGTGTATGTGTCCATCTCAGATTAAAATCCTGAGAACGGCTGTAGTCGGGTGTGCCGCGCTCATCAATTTTGGTGATGGCATATCCAACTGAGAATGAACCATTAGATTTATACAGCTTATTGTAATTGGAAGTGGCATTTACCCTAAAAGTTCCTCTGGTATAAAAATCACCCGTAATAGCCAAATCGATATGCTCACTTATTCCCAAATAATAGCCAATTCCCCTGATGCCCGGTCCCCAGACAGGAGAAAAATCGAAATTTGTACTCATAATCAAGCCCGAACGTCTTGTTTTGGTTATCGGAAAAAACCCGAAAGGTAAGACCAGCGGAGTTGGGGTACCCATAATTTCGAGGTAAGAAGGACCAACGATAATCAACTTATTTGGTATCACCTTGGCTTTGGATGTTCTGATACCAAAATGCGGTTGTCGGTGATTACAGGTTGTGAAGGTACATCCACCTGAGTATATTATATCGTCTTTAATCAGTGAATCTTTGCTAATAAACTTGGTTTCCTTCGACAGGAAATAACCATCGCCCTGTTCAGTGCTGGCATCGTACACCTTGCCTTTTTTGCTTCGGAAATTATATTCAATTTTACGGGAATCGAATTTTTGATTACCATCGCTAAAATAAGGATCCTCTGTTCTTCGTCCCAAACTGTCAGTTATACCCTCTGCTTTTGCAGTATAAGTGTTAAAATCCAATTCGATATATCCTGCTTTTATTTCATAATTTTCATAAACAACTTCTGCGGTACCGTACAAAAATATTTTTTTCTGAATAAAATCATAAATCATCGAATCCTTGGCATTGTATTGCAAAGGTGCCTTGAGTGAATCGGGCGAGAGCTGTATTATTTTTTCAGTTTTGACAATTGAAACAGAATCAATAGGCACAATGCTGTCAGACTTAACAATGAGCGAATCGGCAGGAAGACTATCAGTTTTAGCTACCAAAGAATCTGGTGATACTTTATTGGATTTTGATATCTTTTTGGGTGGGATGGAATCGTTTTTGCTAATCGAAGTTGAATCTGGAGACAAAGATTTCTGCTCTTTTTCCAATGCCATGGCCACTTTTGCCTGTTGTATCTTATCTTTTTTGATACGGCGCTCCATTCTTGCCTGTGCCGTGTTGTAGGGATAGCGACAGCTACCCAGCATGAGTAAACATACTGAGAAAATTAAAAAAAACAGACTAGCCAGCGTTTTGCTTTTCATAAAATTTCAAAACTGCCTAAATTAGATTTTGGTCATTTGCAAAGGCGAAAATAGGCTATTTTCATGAAGTTGAATAAGACTTTTTATATTTTAGCTTTTATTTGGCTGTCAAATCATTAAATTTGCCATGATATTAACGAAAGAGAGCTTATTTGTAATCAAAACGTTTTTGATTAGTCAAGTGATTAAAAAAAATAAAACAGCGTGAATTTTCAAAATATTTTTGCCTTGCTCATCTTAGTTTGTTTACCCTTTTACGCTCAGATGGAGACGCAGAAGGCTTCTTACAATAGTGCAAAAATAAAAACCATTGTAATCGATGCGGGTCATGGCGGAAAAGACTGCGGCTCAATTGGTGCGGTTACGCAGGAAAAAGTGGTTACGCTGAAAATTGCACTCCTTTTAGGAAAGTACATTAAAGAAAATATGCCCGATGTAAAGGTAATTTATACCCGCACATCAGATAAATTCATACCGCTTTTTGAGCGTGCTGAAATTGCAAACCGCAATCAGGCAGATGTTTTCATATCGATACATTGCAATTCCCTGCCGGCAAAAAAGAACAATATTAAAGGAACCGAAACTTACGTAATGGGTCTTCACAGCAGTGAGGAAAACCTTTCGGTTGCTAAAAGAGAAAACGAGGTGATTTTGCTCGAAGACAATTATAGCAAACATTATCAGGGATATAATCCTAATTCTCCCGAAGCACATATCATGTTGTCTATGTACAGAAATGCCTATCTAGATCAAAGTATTCTTTTGGCCGAAAAAGTAGAGCATCAGTTCAAAGAAAAGGTTAAACGAATCAGCCGCGGAGTAAAACAAGCCGGTTTTGTAGTGTTAAAAGCTACAGCTATGCCAGCAGTTTTGGTAGAAACCGGATTTTTGAGCAATAAGGAAGAAGAAGCCTATTTGAATTCTGAAAAAGGTCAAGCCTATCTTGCCTCTGCCATTTATCGTGCATTTCGCGAATACAAGAATATTGTGGAAAAATCTCCCAAGAATACCAACCTGACAGAAAGAGCAATTACAACATCCGCCATCCAGAAAAAAGAAATTTATTACAGAATACTGCTTAGTTCTTCAACATCTAAAATAAATACTTCAACCCCAGCCTGGAAAATTGTAAAAGGATTGGAAACTGTTCCGGTAAAAAATGGCTATCAATATCTTAGTGAAAAATACAGCAATTATAAGATTGCCCTCGAAAGACAGGCTTTCTATCGCAAAAATGGTTTTCCGGATGCAGGAATCATTGCCTTCAAAGCTAATGAGCGGATTAGCCTCTCCGCAGCGAAAGAAATAAGCGGTGAAAAATAATCCGATACAATCAGAGGCACAAAAGTTTAGCACATTCAAAAAACCTTTTTATATTTGAACCGCAATTGGCATAACTTGTCAAATAGCTAATATTTATTTTTATCAGATTAAAAACATCAAAACAATCATTTATCATATCCCATGGCAGAAATAGTAAGAATGCCCGCACTGAGCGATACTATGACAGAAGGAACGCTCGTAGCCTGGCACAAAAATGTCGGAGATAAAATTAAATCCGGCGACCTATTGGCAGAAATCGAAACCGATAAAGCGGTTATGGAATTTCAAAGCCCCTTTGACGGCATATTATTGCATATCGGCATTGAAGCCGGAAATGCAGTACCTGTAAATGACATCATTGCGGTAATTGGCAAGGCAGGCGAAGATGTAAATGTAATTTTGTCGGGCGCTGGCAGCAGCAGTGCAAGTGCAAAAACTGAAACGCCCGCCAAAGAAGTTATTGAAACAATCACTGCTCCACTAAATCAACCGGTCCATAATACTGCTGTTTCAGATGAGGACGGCCGCGTTAAAGCTTCTCCCTTAGCTAAGGCAATGGCCAAAGAAGAAGGAGTTGACCTGAGTAAAGTATCGGGTAGTGGTGACGATGGCCGTATTGTAAAAAAAGATGTGGAATCGTTTATCGAAAGCAGCAAAACTGTCGTAACCGAAACTAAAACTAGTGTACAATCAACTGTAACGGCAGACGCATACGAAGACGTTTCGCTCACACAGATGCGCAAAACAATTGCCCGTCGCCTGGGCGAAAGTATGTTTACTGCCCCTCATTTCTATCTTACAATGGAAATTTGCATGGACAAGCTGATTGAAACACGCAAGCAATTGAAAAAATTGTCTGAAGATTCTATCTCCTTCAACGATTTTATTATCAAAGCCTGTGCTAAAGCTTTGCAAAAAAATCCTGGCATCAATGCGTCCTGGCTGGGTGACAGAATCCGTTACTACAAATATGTAAACATTGGTGTTGCTGTTGCGATGGAAGAAGGCCTTGTGGTACCAGTTGTAAAAAATGCCGATATTAAATCTTTGTCACAGATTTCAAATGAGGTAATAAAGTTGGCAGAAGCTGCGCGTGAACGCAAACTGCAACCGCAGGACATGACAGGCAATACCTTTACGATCTCCAATCTTGGCATGTTTGGCATCGATGAGTTTACGGCTATTATCAATCCGCCTGATGCCTGTATTCTTGCTGTAGGAAGCATCTCAAAAAGATTGGTACTTGAAAATGAGCAGGTAAAAGAAACCAATATCATGAAGGTGACCCTCTCTTGCGACCATCGTGTTGTGGATGGGGCAATCGGTGCAAGATTTCTCAAATCTTTGAAAGACACACTTGAAGAACCACTCAGATTGATTATCTGATAAATAACTGTATTTTTAGGATAGGAGTATGCCGCGAGGCATGCTCCTTTTTTTTGTTCTTGATTATAGATTATAGCTTATTTTGTTCCAGATTAAAACCCAGGCCTCATCTGTTGCACTAAAATATTAGCTTAGAACCGTCAGATTTTTTTTATTTAATTCTATGCCTGTATTTTCTGCCGTCTTTATGCTTGAGGATAACAGCATTATCTCCCTCTTTATAGTCTACATCCGTATATTCTATGGGTACAATAACTTTATCGCCCAGTCCAACAACACCAATTTTTCCCTTTGTCTGAACTAAAAAAGAGTTGTTTGGCAAAACCATCAGATCGTCATATTTCGAGGGAACAATGACTCCCTGTTTCAATGATACGATTCCCCATTTGCCATTTTTTGCTGCAAAGAAATAGCCACTCTCAGGTCTGAAATCAAATTCTGTATAATCAATTGGAATCATCACCTGATTGTAACTATTGATCACGCCCCATTTACCAGCTTTTTGCACCATATAGGTCTTGGCATCAATAAACATTATTTTTTCATATTCAGGTTGGATAATTATCCGCTTATCTTCAAGCGCAACTCCCCATTTCTTGCCACTTTTAATAGTGAATTGTCTGTATTTATAAAAATATACCACATCGTTATAAACCAAATCGAAATAGGGTTTACCTTCATAAAGATAATCTTTCATATTCCCCTGGGATACTCTGATTTTGTATGATTCATCATCGATGCCAATATCGTCATAGACTAGTTCTGCTACTATTTTGGGACCTGCCGAGTCGATTTGTACAAGTCCGTATTTACCGTTTTGTTTAACCTTCAGGGTTCTGAGATAGGAAGCAACAAAGGGTTTCATGTCTTCATATTCCAATTTCAAAACTGGTTCAGCAAGATTATCCAGAAGCCCCCATTTGCCATTTTTATAAACCAAAAACAGTTCATTAAAAAACTCAATGCGCTCGTAAAGGTACTTTTCTTCGGGTGTACATGGATTTGCACTTTTCTGTATCCATTGGTATACCGACCAGTAAGTACTTCCATTTTGAACCAAACTCAGTTGTGGCGATGCATTCTCATACAGATTATCGAAGCAAACTGGGATAAACTCCTTGCCTTCTTTTGTCAACATGCCCCATTTGCCATTTTTTTTCACTTTAAATTCATAACCGTTTGTCTGTATTTCATCATAAATAGGTTCGAGCAAAAAAGTGCCATCCGTATTTAAAACCCCTGTTTTATTTCCGCTTTGCACGATAATACGTTGCGGTTCAAGTTGAAATTTAAAATCCAGTCTGTCATATACTGTAGGTATCCATTCCTTCCTATCAGCCTTAAGCAGCCCCCACTTCCCGTTTTGTCTGATCTCGTAATAGGCTAGTTTCTGCCCCGCTCTGTATCGATAAAGAATCGTATCATAAACAGGCTCTGTTAGCCATTTTTTTGAATCGTTCTCATAGAAGCCCCATTTTGTTTTAGTCCCATCATCAATTCTATAGATTTGATCGAGGAAGTAGGCCGTGTCGGGGAGGGAGATCGTGTCGCGCTTTTGGGAGAGTAGAGGCGTAGCTGCAAATATCAGCAAAAAAAATAAAGTATATTTCATTGTATTTTTTCGTTTAATTATAATTCTCATTTCTCTAATGCTACTTAAAATAAGTTAATATTTTACAATTTAATCATTCGCCTACCCAACTATTTCTTTAAATGCATCCTCTACTATTCCGTACTCAAAAACAAAACCAGCATCTTCAAGTTTTTTCGAGATTACTTTACGACTTTTTAGAATGAGTTCGGGTTCTGTATCTGTAATAAGTTGCCGAACTTGAATTAATCCAGAGTTTTGGCGGATGAACAGATTTTGCAATGGCTTCTCCCAAAATTTTGGTTGAGTCAATTCTTGAATTCAGAATTTCGGCTTTATTCTTTTTGTTGTAGCGGCAATTTACAGTTCTGCCAGCCAGATTGACAATAACATCGGCGCCGTCCAATTCTTTGAACCATTCGCCCGGATTTTTTCCGTCCCAATGTACAAATCTGATATTTTTAGCGCTTTTGCCGACTGATCTCGACAATATAACTACTTCCCAATTTTTATCGGAAAAGTAATTTGCAAGGTATAAGCCAAGATAACCGGACCCACCGGGAATAATCATTTTCAAAGCCTGATGTTTTTAATTCGAGTCAATGTTAACCAAATATAGTGACAAATCAATAAAAACTGGCTTATTGCAAAAAAATATTGTTACAACAGCTAACTTTGCAGCATGCTGTTAAAAAAAATAAAAGACTTCTTTGCCGATTTGTTCGAACCTGATATCATCAACGACTTTGTTGATGACGGAAGACCTTATGAGCTGATTCCGCAAGAGAGGATTTTCATGGAATCGAGCGTTAAAGGTGATTACAGACTGTTTGCCCTAAAAAACGGTTTTATTGCAGCCTGGGGCAATAGCCTTTCGGCAAGAAATTTTGATGGAGAAAAACTTTGGACCCTTGAAAACTGGGCAACAGCAATAGCAGTCGATCCCGACGGGTTATTATTTGTTGCAGCTGACGGCAATCGAATCTGCCTTTTCGACACAAAAAATGCAAATCAGCTTTCAGAGCCTGTTCATTTGCAATCTTACATCGATTTTATCCTTTGGCTCGACAGAGATAGCTTTGCAGCCAGCGACGGAAAAGATATGCTCATTTTCAACAGGCAGGGCCTTCAAACAGATACCCTGCAAGGCGCTGTTCCCGAAGATGGATTCCTTGGCGGAATTGCAGCGGAACCAGGAAATAGCTCAGTCATTACTGTTTTAGATGTAAATGAACATCTGCTTAAAAAAATTGACATTAAAAAAAGACAACTCATCCGGGAGAAAGATGTAGACACTTCTGAACAGCTCCTCTCCGACCCCACTCAGCCTTGGGTTTGGACAA
>JBIPOO010000148.1:0-9324 GCA_044379045.1 Saprospira sp. | reverse complement strand
GCCAACCGTTATATGGAAAACACGCTTGGTAAAAATCTTGTCGGTGCAAAAGATGAGCATATTTTCGAAACAGAAGTTTGTGCAGTTTTAAAATCGACCGATGCAAAAGCATTGCAAACTCAAGGCAATGTGGTAACTTTTGATATAGCACTTGATAATGAAGACGTTGTAAGGAATTATATTTGCGGGAAAAAAAGTTTCCGAAATGAAGAAAAAAATCAAAATCAGATTTTTGGATTTGCCATTGATATCACCGAAACTTTTCAAGCCAACAGAAAATACAATGACGATATAACAGAGAAAAATAAGGAGTTGAGAAAAATCAATTCTGAGCTCGATCGCTTTGTGTACAGTGTGTCTCACGATCTCAGGAGCCCTCTTTTATCGGTAAAAGGGTTGGTGAATCTTATTATGGGATTTGACGTGCTTGATTCTGACATTGTAAACTGCCTAAAACTGATTGAACTAAGTGTCGACCGTCTCGATGCTACCATACTCGATATTCTTACCTATTCAAGAAATTCGAGAACCGAATTAAAAGTAGAATCTGTAAATATAAGGGAGGTTGTAGAAAATACCTATAATGACCTGAATCTACTCAACTCCTTCGATATCGATTTCATAGTCTATATTCAGGATTGCGAAAGCATTTTCACAGATAAGCTTCGCATTCAGTCGGTTATTCGAAATTTGATTTCAAATTCCATAAAATACAGAAGAGAAGACGGTCTAAGACCATTGGTGAAATTTACCTGTATCCGAAAAGGAGATATGTACGAGTTCGAGATCTCAGACAATGGTAAAGGTATCGCACTCGAGTATCAGGCAAAGGTTTTTGATATGTTTTTCCGTGCTTCGACAGAAAGTATCGGAACCGGATTGGGCCTTTATATTGTTAACGAAATTGTACACAAATTAGGAGGTAATATCAGCCTGCTTTCTGAGCCAGGAAATGGAACAAGCATTCGTATCAGTTTACCGGTTTTAACGCTAAATACAAATTAAGATATGTACGGTTTAATTAATCAGGCAATTATGGGCCATATAAGCGACTCATTCGGGAACGATGCCTGGGAAAAAGTGAGAATTAAAGCAGGCGTGAGAGATGAATTTTTTCTCTCGAATAAGATTTATGAGGATGAAATTACCTTCGATCTTGTTGCTGCTGCATCCGGGATCTTATTTGTCGATGTAGATACATTGCTTAGAAGTTTTGGTAAATATTGGGTGCTCAAAATCGCTAAAGAAAAATATGCTAAACTGATGGAATATGCCGGCAACAATTTCATAGAGTTTATGGATCAGCTGCCAAATTTTCATAGTAGAGTTATGTTGCTCTACCCCGAAATTATTCCGCCCGAATTTTTAAAGGAAAAAATTGATGAAAAGTCCTTTTTGCTGCATTATTACTCAAAAAGAATTGGTCTTGGCAGTTTTATGACCGGCCTTATCGAGGGACTAGCTCAAATGTATGATACTGAATGTGAGATTGAACAGGTTGAAAATGAAATTACAGAAATTAGTCATATTGTTTATAAAGTCACTTTAAAATGAGTCTTCTTTTCAGCCCCGCGCCTGAGCAACTTGAAAAACTCTTTCCCTTCTTCTTCGTTTTGGACCGAAACCTCCAAATACTTAGGAAAGGTGAGAGTCTAAAAAAAATAAGCGGGGATGAAATAGATTTTAAGCAACAGTTTTTATTTGTAAGGCCTTCTTTAGGAATAACATACGAGTTTAGTTCTATTCAGAAATTTCATGAACAGGTTTTTGTCCTTAGAATTTTAGGAATTGATAAGAAGATTGATTTGAAAGGACAATTTATTTATGAAGAACAAAGCGATTTGTTATATTTTTGGGGATCTCCCTTCATAAAAACAGAAAAAGATTTTGAAAATACGGGGCTTCAGATTAAAGATTTTGCTATTTTTGATTGGAATATTTCATATCTGCAGGTAAATAATTTCTTAAGAATCGAACAAGAGGATAAAGAAAAGCTGAAGTATCAGTTCGAAAGACAGAAAAATTTTTACGAATTGTTATTCGATCACATTCCAATGGATGTTGCAATTTTAAACTCCGATTTGAAATATATCTTTATCAACAGACATGCCATTAAAAATGCTGAGATTAGGAATTGGGTAAGGGGTAAAACTTATTTGGACTATGCAAGGTATAGAAACCTGGATTTGGCTATAGCTAGTGAGCGTGAGCAAAATTTCAGAAAGATCATTGATAACAGCGAAGAATTTTTTTACGAAGATACCTACTTTAAAGGCACTGAACAGGAGAAAACTATTTATCGTAATATGGTGCCCTATACCTCTCACAGCGGCGAAAAGTATATTCTTGCCTATGGAATAGATATTACCATGGTGAGAAAGGCAAGTGAGGAAATTTTTAATAAAAACCGGGAACTGAATAAATTGAATCTTGAACTTGACGGTTTGGTATATTCGGTAACCCACGATATCAGGTCGCCTTTGCATGCAGTTTTGGGTTTGATAGATGTAATTGAAAGAGAGGAGCAATTAAACGCTCAGACAGAAGAATATGTATCGCTCATCAGGTCTTCAATCAGCAGGCTCGATGAAACCATCAATCTGATTTTTGACTATTCGAAGAATGCCCGAACAGCGCTGCAAAGTTCCGAAATTGACCTGGAGAAATTAATCAAAAAATCTTATAACCATAATGTCAAAGAACAAAAGAAAAAAATAAGACTTATTGTAAATCAAAATAACCCATTTAAATTTTATTCCGATCCAGAACGTGTCTTGATTATATTGAATAGCCTCATATCTAATGCTTTAATGTTTAGTCGTACTAATGTGGATGCTTTTGTTGAAATTAGCTTTAGGGTCGATAAAGATTATTGCGAAATTGAAATTGCCGACAATGGTGAGGGAATTCAGGCAAAACATTATGACTTGATTTTTGAAATGTTTTACAGGGGTTCAAAAAAATCAATCGGTTCAGGATTAGGACTTTTTATTTGCAAAGAAGCTGTTGAAAAATTGAAAGGAAGCCTTACTTTTACATCATATCCCAACCTGGGATCAAATTTTATTGTTAAACTACCTAATGATTTGTGTTCACATGAAAAAGAAATTCATTCTTATTGACGATGATCCAATTTTTATTTTTCTAAATAAAAAAGTGCTCGAAACTACAACTTGTATGGAAAGTGTACAGGATTTTACCTCCGGTCTCGATGCGCTAGAAAATATTAAAAATAATCTCGACAATATCGAAAAAGTGGTCATTCTGCTCGATATCAGAATGCCTATTATGGACGGTTTTGCCTTTATAGATGAATTGAAAAAAACAGTAGGTTCCGATATAGACAAATTTATTATATATCTGCTTTCGTCTTCAATTTATCAGGCCGATATTGACAAGGCTAAACAATACCCCGAAGTAAGAGATTTTCTCAATAAGCCCCTTAATACCGACAAAATGGAATCGGTTTGTAAGGAGTTGATGAGTTTGTAGAATTTTTTGGGCTACTTGCTCCCAAATATTAAAATATATGTTTGATAAACTGTTTCCTTTTCACTTCGTGCTGGACAAGGCATTTAATGTGGTTCAGATGGGAAGCAGTTTGTCAAAAATTCTACCCGGAATTGGCAATTTTGATAGCTGCTTTCTTTTCAAAACGCCAAGGCTTAGCGTAACGCACAGTTTCGATGCCTTGTTGTCTCGCCCCAATCAACTTTACATTATTGAAATTAAAGGCAGTGAACTTTCTCTACAAGGGCAATTTATCTGCAATCCAACACAAGATTTGCTCTTTTTTTGCGGCAGCCCTTGGTTGACTCCCGAAATTGATCTTAAAAAATATAATCTAAGCATAGCTGATTTTGCCTTGCATAGTTCGGTAATCGAAAATGCTGATTATGTAAGTATGTCGATAGATGAATTGAATAGGGGAGCAGAATTGAGCGAAGATTACGAAAACCAAAGATTGTTTTTCGAAAGATTATTCGATGAAATACCTGTAGATATGTCCATTTTTGACCTGGATAAACGCTTCAGATATTTGAACAGAAGAGCCGTAAAAGACGACAATCTCAGAAAATGGATGATCGGTAAAACCAATTCCGATTATTTTATTTTGAAAAATATTGATAAAGAAATTGGTTTCAGAAGGGAAGTATTTATGCAAAATGCTATCGATTCTGATAGCTTGATCAGTTTTGAAGATATTCACCATAAAGGAACAGAAAATGAAGTGGTGATGCTGCGCTCTGTTTCTCCTTTTACTGCCCATGATGGTAATAAATACCTGTTGGCCTATGGTTTGAATATTAGCGATATCAAGAAGAAAGCCAAACAGGCTGAACAAAAAAACGTTGAGCTCGAAAAGTTGAATCATGAACTGAATAGAGTAATCTACTCCATAACACACGATTTTAGATCGCCCATCCTGGCCGTTAAAGCCTTGGTAGAACTCATGAAAAAAACCGTACAATTAAATGTTCGTTTTGAGAGCTTTTTAAATCATATCAATACCTCTATCGATCGACTCGACGACCAGATTATAGATATCTACCATTTTGTCAAGAACAGCAACTCCGAATTAGGCTCAGCTCCTGTGAATCTAAGTGAGGTCGTCAGCGATATTTTTGCTATGGTGGAACATTCGGTCCCTTACCCAATAGAACTTAAAATTAATATTGAAGAGAAAGCCATTTTATATACTGATGCGTACCGAATAAAAATTGTACTCAATAACCTAATTTCAAATGCAGTAAAATATAGTAGCAACCGCGAGGGCAATGCTTTTGTAGAATTTATAGCCAAAGTAAATGAAACAAACTGCAGTTTTTCTGTCAGAGACAATGGCGAGGGTATTCCCCCACAATTACAGGATAAAGTTTTCGAAATTTATTTCAGAGCCAATAATAAAACAGCAGGAACAGGTTTGGGACTTTTTATCTGTTCAGAGGCGATTCGAAAATTGGGTGGCAAGATTGAATTAGAATCAACACCTGGGCAGGGCTCTATATTTAGTGTAGTTATACCCAACAGATAGTTCAAATATTCGACCAGTAGGTACAAAAATATGTTTGATAAGCTTTTCCCTTTCCATTTTGTCATCGATCGTTCGTTCCGAATCGTGCAGAAGGGCAATAGTTTGTCTAAAATTGTAGCAAATACTGATGTTTTTGAAGATATCCTCATCCTCAGTTCCCCTAAATTTAGTATCAATTGTTTCGATGACTTATTGGCCCGACTCGATCAACTGTTCATTATTGAGATAAAAGGGGCTAACCTTTTGCTGCAGGGGCAGTTTATTTATAATAAGGTTCAGGATAAGCTTTATTTTTGTGGGAATCCTTGGTTGAAACCAGATACTAATTTAAAAGGGTTGAACCTGAAAAGCAGCGATTTTGCGATCCATAGTCATACAATTGAAAATGCTGACCTTTTACAGTTGATGCTTGATGAACTCAGTAATAGCATAAAACTAGACAATGATTTAGAAAAACAACGTATTTTTTTTGAGCATATTTTCGATGAAATACCGGTACATATGGTCATCTTCGACAGGGAAAAAAGATTCAGATACTTAAATAAAACTTCTATAAAGGACGATGAACTAAGGAATTGGATGATCGGTAAAACCAATATTGATTATTTTCAGTATAAAAATCTAGATATTCAGGAAGGACTTCGGCGAGAAGCTTTTATTCAATCGGCAATCGACTCAAATGAGACAGTGTATTTTGAAGATATACACCCTAATAGCACAGATAACGAAGTAGTTATGTTACGGTCTGTTGTGCCATTTATTTTACACGATGGTGAAAAGCACTTATTGGGATATGCGATGAATATAAGTGAACTTAAAAAAAAACATCGATTGGCCGAACAAAAAAATATAGAACTAAAAAAACTAAACAAGGAGTTGAATGGAATTATTTATTCAATTACCCACGATTTCAGATCGCCCATCCTGGCTCTAAAAGGCTTGGTTGAACTTATTAAAAAAACTGATCAGTTAAATGAGCGCTTCGAAGGCTTTCTCAATCATATTATTTCCTCTATCGACCTCCTCGACAAGCAGATAATCGATATTTATAATTTTGTTAAAAATTCGAATGCTGAACTTCAGTTTGATGCTGTAAACCTTGAAGAATTAGTAAATGAAATCTTTAACACTGTAAGATATGCTGTACCTTATCCAATAGAAATTAGCATTAACATTGAACAGAATTCAATGCTAAACACAGATATTTACCGATTAAAAATCATTTTGAATAACTTGATATCGAATGCTGTGAAGTATAGCTCTAATCGCAATAATGATGCTTTTGTAGCATTTAGGGCAGAGGTTAGTCAAAATTGTTGTAATTTCTCTGTCAGAGACAATGGCGAGGGCATTCCCCCACATTTACAGGATAAAGTTTTCGAAATTTATTTCAGAGCCAATAACAAAACAGCAGGAACAGGTTTGGGACTTTTTATCTGTTCAGAGGCGATTCGAAAATTGGGTGGCAGTATTCAATTAGAATCGACACCAGGGCAGGGATCTATATTTAGTGTAAATATTCCCAACAACTAATTTATTGCTGAAATGCACCAGCAGGAATCGATTTTTATACATTCCTTTAAGTATATGACTTTCAAAGTTAAAGTTTAAAATTCTTTTGCTCAAACATTAGCTATTTTTATGGTAATTTGCGGTAGTTTAGCCTGAAACTATAATTTAGTAAACATGTTCGATAAGCTTTTCCCTTTCCATTTTGTCATCGATCGCTCGTTCCGAATCGTACAGAAAGGCAGTAGTTTGTCAAAAATTGTAAAGGATACAGACATTTTTGAAGATATTTTAACCCTGAATTTTCCAAAATTTAGTGTCAAAAACAGTTTTGATGCCTTGTTGGCGCGTCTTGATCAATTGTTCCTCATTGAGGTTAAGGATTCTAATATCTTTCTGCAAGGGCAGTTTATTCATCAGTACAGGCAAGATATTCTTTTCTTTTGTGGAAATCCCTGGCTGAAATCGGATGATCATTTAAAAGAATTAAAACTTTTAAATAGTGATTTTTCAATGCATAGCCCTGCAATGGAAAATGCCAATTTTATCCAATTGTTGTTTGATGAGTTAATGAACAAATTGCAACTGGATGGAGATTTAGAAAATCAGCGTATTTTTTTCGAGAATCTTTTCGATGAAATACCAGTCGATTTAGCAATTTTTGATGCCGAGCGGAGATTCAAGTATTTGAATAAAACTGCGGTGAAGGATGATCAACTCAGGCAATGGATGATTGGCAAAACTAATAGCGACTATTTTAATTTTAAAAAATTAGATGCTGAAATTGGGCAAAGCCGCGAAAAGTATTTTCAGGCAGCACTCGATTCAAATAGGTTGGTCAGTTTTGAAGATGTACATTATAAAAATACAGATAAAGAAGTTCATATGTTGCGAATCGTTTCGCCTTATATTTCGCACGATCAGCAAAAATATTTATTGGCTTATGGTATGAATATTACCGATATAAAGAAGAATGCAAAAATTGTTGACCAAAAAAATATTGAACTCGAAAAACTAAATAAGGAATTAAATAGTATAATTTATTCCATTACCCACGATTTCAGATCGCCTATTCTGGCAGTGAAAGGATTGATTGAACTTGTGAAAATGAGTTTGGAATCTAATCCGCAATTGGATTACTTTTTGAATTTAATATCCGACACTATTGATAGGCTCGACAATCAGATTATCGATATTTATAATTTTGTCAAAAATTCAAATGTCGAACTTCAGTTTGCTGCTGTAAACCTTGAAGAAATCATCAATGAAATTTTTAGTATGCATAGGTATTCCGTTGACTACCCGATAGAATTCAAAATTGACATAGTGGCAAATGCACCTTTTTATACCGATATTTATCGATTGAAAATTATACTCAATAACCTCATCTCAAATGCTGTTAAATACAGTAGCAATAAGGATTATAATGCATTTGTTGAGTTTGTGGCCAAGGTAAATGAAAAGGAATGTACTTTTTATGTGAGAGATAATGGTGAGGGGATTCCTATGCATTTAAAAGACAAAGTATTTGAAATTTATTTTAGGGCAAATAATAAGGTAAGCGGAACTGGCTTAGGGCTTTTTATTTGTTCCGAAGCGCTAAAGAAACTTAATGGTAGTATAGAACTTGAAACGCTATTGGGAGAAGGGTCTACCTTTAGAGTTACACTACCAAACACCAAATAAATAAAAAATATCCAATGAAAAAAGCCATTTGCAAATCTACTTTTGCAAATGGCTTTTTTGACTGATTCAAGATAATTAAATATTTATCCATTCAGGCTATCAGCGCTCCAACCGTACACTGCTGGGTTTTTACCACCCATCGGTCTGATATAGGAAGACAATTGACCACGATGATGAATGATGTCAAAAAAGAAAAACCACATCATGTTTGCTCTAGGAATAGTCAGTATCGAACGACCTTCAACCAGCAGCTCCACCGGCGTTGTGTTGAAACTATTCTCATCGTAGTTTTCGAGTATTTGCTGCGTTTTTTCCCAGTGTTCGTTTAACTTTTGAGCTGCTTCAGCAGCAGTGCTGAAAGGCATTGTCAGGCATTCATCGCATTGGCCCGAGCTGAGAATTACAGAAAAATCGTACACATGTGCAACAATGTGCTCGGCAATTTCATAGGCCGAACGGCTTACTTCGTGTGGTTTGTAGCTGAGTTGATCAGTTGGCAATTCAGCAAGAATGTCATGTGTAGCTTTCAATTCATTGGCTAGGCAGGCTTTAAAAAATTCTAAATTTGACATAAAATCTGTTTATTCGTTTTGTAATTTCAGTAAAGTTAAGCATAATTATCCCAATAATTTTAAAGGGTTGCTATCAAGTTTACGGCAATAAAATATTTTAAATATGAATTTTTGGGTATTGTTTTTTATTGCTAAATGGATTTAATCTTCTTAAATTTAGTACTATCTTTGCAGCGCTAAATCAAAACCCTTGAATGTTTAAGTTGTTAGATTATCTTTCAACTTTTCACTTTTCACTTTCAACTATATGATAAATAACATCTCGGCTGACAAATTGGAGCAAACTTTAAAACGCCTTCATCAAGCTATTTCAGAAAAAATTTTAGTAATTGACGGGGCTATGGGAACCATGCTCCAACGCTACAAATTAGGCGAAAAGGAATATCGTGGAACTCGTTTTGCCGATTTTCATCGCGACCTCAAAGGAAATAATGACCTGCTCTGTATCACGCAGCCGCAATATGTGGAAGAGGTGCACAAAATGTACCTTGAAGCCGGTGCCGATATCATCGAAACCAATTC
>JBIPOO010000020.1:0-29330 GCA_044379045.1 Saprospira sp. | reverse complement strand
TGCAGCTAAGTCCGGCATTATCTGGAGCATCAATAACGCCAATATAACCGTTTACGTTTTGTCCTACATAAATTTTTCGATTTGGAGCAAGTTTTAAGCTGTATAAACTTTTGCTCGTGGATGTAAATACATTTACTCTTGAGTTATTGATTAAAGCGGAATCATTTGAACTAATATTAAATTGCATCACTTGACCAGGCGAACCTAAGCTTGGTAAATTCCATTTGCTCGCATATAACATAGAACTGTTTGCTGAAAAGGACAAACCATAAAGTCCACTCGGATTTCCAATGAGATCATATCCTCCGTTTTCAACTAGTACAATCGGGTTACTAAGCTGCCCTGTCAGATTGTTAAAATCAAATAGTTCAATATTGGGTTGACGACCAGTAACAACTGCTAATTTGGAACCACTCGGGGATGCTTTCATTTCACCAATTGCATCGAAACTTGAAGCGTCAAAATGAATTTTCCCAATTGGTGAAATGATCGGAATTGGATTAATGCCTGAAGAACTAATTAAAAATGATAAAAAATTATTTGAATTATATTCATGCGCTATAAGCCATATATCGCTTCCATTTGCGTGTCGAACAGCCGTAATTTTTTCTGTGACAGCTGATGAATAAAGTACGCTATCTTTAAAAATCAATCCGCCTAAGCCTCCGTTTAAGTTCATATTCACTCCATGAAGTCTTAATCCTTCGCCCGAAAAACCTTGCACTTCAGCGGTTACGATATAAAAAATAGAATCAGATGCCGGTTGCTCAAGAATCATAACCTGAGTAATTGTCCGGCCATTTCTAACTAGCTGTCCATTGGGCATAGCAATATGGTTTCGATTCCAGACTGTATCAGAATTGGTATAAAATAATAGTTGGCCGCTGACCTTATCTGAAATTGTTGCACAACCCTCAAAGCCGTCAATTTTTCCGTCTGTCAAAACAGTTGGTGTGCATCCATTTTTAAAATCTAAACCTACACCATTGCCAAAATACCAAAGATTTGCCTGATTTTGTCCAAAACAATTTATGCAAATAGTCAATAATAAAATGCTAATTATTTTCATGTTCGTTTCTTTTGTAATTGATTGTAAAGGTTTTAGATTTACTTTTAGTGGCTATAGTTATCATTTGTAACTTTATAAATTTCAGTAATCCAAAGAAGTTTTCCTGTAACTGCATCAAACTGATAAATTCTTTTAGGCTTTCTTGGATTTTGACTTTGTGTGCTATAAATGAAACCATTTTTCCAGTTTTTCCCAGCTTTGGTTTCCCTGATTAATCTTTTTTTTGATGCACTTTTAAATTTACCATTATCATTGGATGCTGTCTGCTGAGAACGAGTATGCGAATATAAGAGTGTTTTGTTATCAGCTAAAATTGTTAAACTGTCTTTTGGAAATTTCTTTGTAATGATTTTTTGAATCTCTGAAACGGTGAGTAGATTTTGCTTTGCAATGTTGATTTCCTTAGAGCCAAATTGATTATTTTCTATGTACACATATTCTCCATTATCCTTCAAGCTAACCAATATTTTTATGCTAAGCGGTACTCCTTTTTTTACATAGCTGTAAGTAATTATTGCTTCTTTGCAGCTATCTTGAGGTTCGGTTGTACAAGGATTATTTGATACCAAAGTATTGGCATACAAATAACCTTTTGAACAAGGATTTTGAAGACAAGACATTGTGAAGTTTTTAGAAAACCCTGTTTCACCGAATATGCGTTTCATAGTACTATCTGCCAATTGTTTAAGTTGAATGTTGTAATCCGTGGCCAATTTCAGCCATTCCCTATATTTTGCATCATCAAAACGAAGCCGAAAACTACCAGAAACAATAGGCGAGTAAGTTTTTTCATTTAAATTCTTTGAAGGCAGCACTGCCTCAATCACAAGTTGGCTTCCATTCTTTTTTATTTTTTTTATAAATTCAATAAATGCAAAATTGATGTCGCCTTCCTCTTGTTCGAAATCGAGTGGATCAAGGTCAAAGTAAATGGTAAATGAACTCGTATCTAGTTTAGGTTTTTCGAAGTTTTCAAATGCGGATGAAACCAATACCCCGCCAACGTAAAAATTAAATCTAATTCCAATCCAAGAGTCTTTGGAGTAATCATAGTCTCCTTTTTTGTGTAAGTTGCTGTTTTCGAGGTCCTGCCAAACTTTATTTATTCCATAAGGAATATGTAATTTGCACTTAATCTTTTCCGTGAGTTCAAAAGAACCATGATGGGCTTCTATTGCATATTTGGCAAAATATTTTTCATTAGTTACATAATCCAGGAATGCTTTTGAATAAGCTTTTTCGTTAAAGAATACTGGCCCATCAACCGGCTGAGCAAGTAAATTGAATGATAGTATTGTATAAAAAATAAGGATTGCGATCTTATTCATGAGTTATTTCGCTTTTAACTATTGGTGCTAACGGTTCTTACTTGGGATGCGAAGAACGGAATCAAGCTTTCCATAAATGTAAAATTAGTATATCGATTATTACTATTTAAGGTTCTTTCATTAAAGTTAAATTCCGATCCAATGCTGTTAGCAAAACACGCTCATCATTGTATAAAACTCTATAGGTCTGTGTATTATTAGGAAATTTAATTATTAAAGTATCCTTTGCCAATTTCCAGGAACCAACAGATTTTGAATCAAGTCCCATTCCATGGTATGCTTTGATAGTTTCAACAGCTCTGCCAAAGCGCATTATTCTGAGTGTATTTACAGTATATGTTTCTTGGGGAACATTGACATAAGCGTTTTCACCTTTATAAACTTTTCGGCCAGGAGAACCCGTTGACCAAGAATAGGCTCCTCGGATATTATTATTGACAGACTTTTGTCCGTACATTTGATTTGCCAGAATCGAAATAAAAGAAAGAAATAGTATGATAGATTTCATAGCTGTCTTTTAAAAATGTGATAACGATTTGTAGCTACCGAAAGGTGGCGATTTAGAAGCACTTCATTGTCAAACAAGCAGAAAATTTAAGAGGATCACAATTCCGAAAGCTATCGAAATGATTTAAGCACTTATCCGCCACTTTTAGATAGCTGCGGCCATATTTATGTCCTATGATTCGGCTTTTATCTATTTATATTATTGAGAAAATGTCTTAAATTTTTTTCCATCATAACGGCTTAATCCAAACCCTTTTGTTCCAAACCACAAATTGCCGTTTTTTTCCTTAATAACACTCATCACTGCATTATTAACAAGTCCATCGTTTTCTGTATAGTTTTTAAATGTTTTTCCGTCATAATACCAAACTCCACTATCAAAGGTCGTAATCCAAAAATTATTCTGGTCATCTTGCAATATTGCTGTTGCCCCTTGGCTGCCAAATCCCTCATTTTTTTCGATGCTTGTAAACGTTTTACCATTATAGTAGCAAATGCCATGGTCTCTTGTAGCAAACCAGATATTCCCCAAATTATCTTCCGTCATTGAAAAAATCATATCGTCTGTGATATGGTCTTGCAATGGAGAATAAGTGCTGATTGGACTGATTTCGAAAGTAATCTGTGTATTGTTGAGATTTCTTTTGTCTTGGTTTGTTTTGTAATATTCAGCAGAAGGAAGAAAATTTTTAAATTCTTTTCCGTCATATCTCCACACAGCACCGCCATTCCAAGAACTAAACCACAAGTTTCCATTTTTATCTTGAATAATATCACTGATATATTTTTCGTACTTTTCTCCAAAGAATGGATGCTCGTACTTAAAGAGAAAATTGGAAACATTGTTTCCATCATAGCGATAAATTCCTTTATTCATCACACCAAACCATAAGTTTCCATCTTTGTCTTCTAACATACAGGTAATGCTCAATGTGTCGGGCACAGGATATTTTGTAAATTTAATACCGTCATACTTGCATATTCCATTTCTCGTACCGATTAGAATATTTCCTGCCCTGTCCTGAATAATTGCACCCGCATCGTTGTTGCACAAACCGTCTTCGGTGGTAAAATTGATAAATGATTTTCCGTCATAACGGTAGACACCTTCTCCACGAATGCTGAACCATAAGTTGCCGTCTTTGTCAAGCAGCTGGCAATTTACATTCTCGAACTTGGCCCCCAAAGTCCTAACAATTTTTGGGTGCTGTTTCTTTTTAGGGGTTGAATTTATATTACTTGTCGCTTGGTTTGTTGAAGTCTGCCCCTTACAAAATGTAAAAAATAAAGATACTAACAACAATGAAAAGATTGGATTTTTGAGTTTAAACATTGTCATTATTCTAAATATTTTTTATTGTTCGTCACAATCTTTCCAAAGTTTTAGTCGTTGAAATGAAGGGTTACAGCTATTTCTATACTTTTTTGATTTTCGAGCAGTTCACTTAATTCCTTTTACAAAATGTTGGCTAAAGCATTATTTTAGTTGACTTATTTTTTCATTCACCTTGTCAATAAAATTGTGATATTTTGATGGAACATTGCTTTTCATTTGGTCTATGATACAAAATTTTCTTAAGCCATCAATGTTATACGCTACATAAACTTTTTTTAATAAATCTAATTTTTTCTAAGAACATCCGACTCCTATCGGAGCCATTTTTGCTCCATCGGAGCAATATGTTCTTAGAAAAAAGAGTAAAATACAGTTTTTAAGCCCTGTAAGGGTGACCTGTTTTCGGCAAGGAAAATAAAGTTAAATATCATATTATCAACATATTAAAATGGTATGATTCAAGGAAATTTATATAATTCAAACCTTGATTTACATTTATAACTAAATAATTTTTTATTTACTACAATAGCCATTTTATTTCCCTATTGCTTTAAGAATATTTTCAACGGAATCTTTCTCCATTTTTGTGAATGCAAACCATTTTTTACCCAGATCTTTCAAAGAAGCACCGATATGATAAACTGTATTTCCATCGATGACTAAAAAACGATCATGGCTTTTCTCAAAAAATTGAATTTCAAAGCCACTGTACTGTTCGTTCGCTTTTTTGACGTCGAGGGTCAATTGTTGGCTTATGGTTTTAGTGTATAATGTGACTTTAACAGGTTTTGCTTTTTTGGACAAATGCGTTAGCGTGCTTTCATCTATTTAATTGTCAATTAGAATGATTTCTTTTTTCGCTTTTTTGATAATTCTAGACATAAAAGCATAAGCGTCAAATATTTGTCCATCGAAGAAGATGCCTTGGGTAGGTTCTGGTTTCCCCGCTTCTAATGCTTTGAAAACCTGCTCAAACTTTTGGTCGCTTTCAAGTTGTTTTCGTTCGATGCCCTCCATTCTTTGGAGTAAGCCGCTATGATTGGCCATGAGTTTTCGCATTTCTACAAATGCATTCATAATTTGAATACTCACCTGGACAGCTACATCACTGCGTAATACCGCAGAAAGCATGGCGACGCCCTGTTCTGTAAATACATAGGGTAAATACTTTATATTATGCCCTCTTTTAGTGCTCTTTTCGTTCAAGGTCACAATTTGTGACCTTGAATCCAGATAGTCGTTTTGTGAATTCAAAAAACCTAATCGGTCCTTATGGGTAAGCAGTTCACTGGTTTCAGCTTCAGAAAGTTGAAACCTGAAAGTTTCCGGGAATCTTTCAATATTTCTTTTAACTGCCTGATTCAAAACTTTTGTTTCTACCTGATACAGTTCAGCTAAATCCCTGTCAACCATAACCTGAATTCCTCTTATGGTGTAAATTCTATTGTCAATATCTTTTTTAGTCAACTCCATGCTAATTATACCATATTAATTTTAAAAGCTTGGCAAAAGTAGTGAAAACAAAGGTCAAGTAGTTTCGATCTGGTCCTCTAAGACAAACTTGTCGGGATAAAGCCTGATTTTTTATACTCTTTACAAAGATATACATTTTGTATAAAAGTTAAAAACTGATTTGTGGGTAGGGGAGTTAATCCGATTGCTATCGTTCCGATACCTATCGGAATGAAAATTTAAAACAAAAAAGAGGACCTAAGTCCTCTCTGTATCTCAAAGAATAATAGTCGATAAGTTCATAAGGGATAGTTCCGTTCTTTTGTCAGTGAGACGAGATCATTGTTTGTGCTGCGAATGCAACGGAAAGCTAGCTATTATACATATTTTTTCATTGTTCTTTTTTAATTTCACTTAAATAATAAACCGCTAATTCGCTAAGAGGATAATTCTTTATATTTAGTTTAGCAAAATTCATTGCTTTTTCTTTTTGTCCTTTATTCAAAAGATTATGAATGATATTCATAACGTATTCTTCTGGCGGTAAAACAATGTATCCCATTTTATTTGAAATCATTTCAAACCTTTTAACTACAATGTCTATTGCTTCCTCCGATTTAATATTTAAGTCATAAATCAGATTCTTTTTAGAATCAAAATACCAAGAAAAAATTGATTGTAAAGCGTCATAAGCACCAATAAAACTAACTTCACTATGTGTTTTGTCGGGATAATATTTCCAATTAAAATTTAACCCATTGGTTTTATTATTTATATCTTTTTCAAATCTCATTATAGCTCTCATATGTCTTGATGCGCCTGTTGTATCCATACGAATAACAGAAGTGTCCATTAAATTTGGCATTGTTTGAGCCATTGCTAAATAAAGATATTTATTGGTAAATTTCTTTTGAGGAATTAGTTTGCTAGATTTTTCTGACCAAACATTTAAATCGTGTCCTAAACTAGGGTCTAATGAGATATAACTATTAGAAATTTGTGATTGGTAAACTAAGGTATTAGCTACACGTAGTCCACCCAAAGAATGTCCAAGAATAGTTCTAAATGGTTGAGTTGGATAATTTTCATCAATATATGGAATTAACTCCTTTTCGAGAAATTGCGTAAAGTCATCATTATTATCTTTTAAGTCATTACTTGTGATTGGCAACAAGTCCTTTATACGATTGTTGCTCACTAGAGCGACAACAATCATTTTTGGACAGCGTTCTCCACCATATTCATTGCTTAGATGATCTAATATACCAATTGTTTGAGTAAACAATCTGTCACCATCTAGAAGGTAAAGAACAGGATATGTAGCCGATTGAACATATTCATTTTCTAATTGCGGAACATAAATAATTAGTTCTCTATTTTCATTTAGTTTTTTAGAAAACAAACTGTCTTTAATTCCAATAATTATATTGTTAGGTACTTGTCCGAATATAAAACTACTAATAGACAGAAAAATTACAGTAAGATATTTCATTGTTTGTTGTTCGTTAAAATTATTCATAACATTTTACATATTTGCGATGGGCGGGCTTTTAGCACTAAAGTTCATACGAAGAACAAATGTTTGTTTAAGCATAAATGTTTCATCGAATCACGTCAGCCCGCACTTTGGGTAGTTACCCTTACCTGCAGGTGCTTTACTCCTGTCTAAAGAATGAATGTTCTTAATACACATAAAACTCTGGGGTTTGATTGACTACTTTTTTACCGAATTTTACTGTTACTCTGTAAATTCCAGGGATTAAAGTATTATCACCAATAAACGCTGATTTAGCGGCCTCACAAACATTGCCGACTTTTATTTTATAACCATTGTCAATTTTAATCATTTTCCTTTCTTTAAAATAAATATTAGGGGAAAGAAGTTGCCATTCCCCTGTGGTCTGATTTATCATTTCAAGCTCAAAATCCAACTTAGCAATATCATATAGATTTCCTAGTTCATTTGTAATGATATAAACCGAATCAGTTGGGAAATAATGCTTTTTATTAGATGTCACATCGGGAAATTGCCTTGACGAAATAGTAGAAATTTCTGGTTGCGGCAAATCAGCCAAGTTGATTTTTAATGCGTAGCTTAGCATAGAAAGATCAACTGGTTCAAGTATTATACCCTCTACAGTCTGAATGCGTCTTTTAAGATAAAGTAATCGCATATCCGGTAAACTGAAAATTCCTTCGTAGTCATACCTTCCCTCCAAAGGCACAAAATGAGAGAAATTTGCGCTAAGCGTATTGAGTTCATTGTCGATGGAAAATGAGTATGCATTGCTAAAGATCTCAGAATATACGTAGGTGTTTTTTGAATAATCCCATAAATAATAATCAAAACTACCATCAAAGCACTTAATTCGAAAATCAATAACCGCATCCAAATTATAATCCATTGTTTCAAAAAAATCTTTGTTTGTTGAGTTCGGGTATATTGCGTAAGTAAACGTCTTTTCAAAAAGGAAAGGATTTATTGAATTGGGAGCGTAAATTCTTATCTTATGCCAAACATTATACACACTTTCTGCTGCTCCAGTAAATACTCGGGAATGATAAAATCGAATTTCCGAGAAATGATAGGACTGCACTACGGTTGTGTCCAAAAATCCTTTAAGTTGATTTACAGAATGAGTATTGATGACATTTGGTTGCATTATAAATTCATTTGAACTTTGCACCTTTGGCTTTCCTTTGTGGTATGAAACAAATGTCAGTTTAAATACTCCCGAATATTGTATTTGCTCGATACTCGTTGGACAAAACTGAACTGGTGGCAAAATTTTTAATGTGTCCTTATTCCATTTAAATTTTTTGGGTCCGAACGGTAAAACACCGACACTTCCGATGTCCACAATAGTGTCCCATTGGCCCTTGTTATTTCTTCTGATCAAACCAACTTTTACCCTTGGTTGCATCTCGCCAGTGGATTCTAGCAGGCCATTGCATACAACAGTCAGCCCATCGAAGGATTGATAAATAGCGTCAAGAACTATAAGGAGCGAATCTTTTGACTTGTCTTTTAAAAGTTCGATAACATCAATATTTTCTAGCGGGCAGTATGCTAGTTTTTCGATCCTATTATTTTCTGCAAAACCTGTAAAGGACCTAAGCAGAAAAAGTAAAGTTAAGATTGCTGAGTATGAAAATGTATTGTTCATAGTCCTTAATTTGAATGGGACGGGGTTCGAAGGCAAAAACTTTATACTAGCACTGAACTTGAATAGAAGCACAAAACTCCAATTTTGCATATCGACCAGCCTGACACAAAACCCTTGTAACCACTACTGATACTCACTTTTTCATTATTTGTTGCGTTAGTTTAATCATTGTCCTAAAGGAAATGTCAGGATCTGCGACTTGATTTACTGTCCCGACAACATAAATATTTTCCTTCGGGCAGTAATAGGCTAATGCACCAGAAAGTCCTGAATGTCCAATAAAATAAGGCACAGCGCCTGTCGGGTTAAATATCCAAGGAAGTTTAAATAAGTGAATCCCAATTCCTGATTTCATAGGAAAAAATATATTATTCCATTCCTGAAGTTCATTGATATACTCTTTAGGGAATATCTTTCCTGTGAAAAATGCTTCAATAAAAATGAGCATATCGGATGAAGTTGAAACCATTCCACCGTCAGCCCCAAAAGAAGTCATAGCCTTGGGTATATTTAGTTCTTTGCTTTTATAATAAAGTGTCTTTGGTGTTTTGTCAGTTGAGTTTTGATAGAGATAGGTCTTTGTCAAACCAAGTGGATAAATGATAAAATCGTTACAATTTTCGGCATAAGTTTTATGTGTTATGTTCTCAATGATTTTCCCTAAAAGTTGGAAATTTGTATCGGAATAGTTAGCCTTCCCCTTTGAACCGGGTGCAAAAAGCGGTTTCATTTTTTTTGTCCTTTCTATTGCTTGATCAAAAGTCCAAGATTGGTCCTTAGCTGCTGTTATTTCATTTTCTAAACTTTTACCACTTGTTCCTTTGCCTTGGAAGTAGTCGGGTAGACCCGAAGTATGAGAAAGTAAGTGTTTAATAGTGAGTTCTTCTGAATAATCTTTCCCTTTGTAAATGTGTAGCCCCGTCAAAATCGATTTATCAATGTATTTATTGATTTTGTCATCAAGACTGAGTTTGCTTTCTGCGCTCAGTTTTAGAATTATTGCAGTCGTAAATAATTTAGTTGTGCTTGCAATAAAATAAGGTTGGTCTATTAACAAATTACCCGATGCGCCCTTCCAGACTAATCTGTCTTTTTTAATGGCAAAAGATGTCCCAAACACCTTTTTATCGTCAACTCTTTTGTCAAGAATTGTTTGTAGTGATTTTTCTTTTTCAGTTGTCAATTGTCCAAATGTGGTCTCCATAATTCCTAAGAAAATTTACAAGGTAAATATTTTTTCATCGTCTTTTAGCATTGCTGCTAACATTTTACATATTTGTGATGGGCGGGCTTTTCACCGCTTTTCTTTTTCAGTTGTCAATTGTCCAAATGTGGTCTCCATAATTCCTAAGAAAATTTACAAGGTAAATATTTTTTCATCGTCTTTTAGCATTGCTGCTAACATTTTACATATTTGCGATGGGTGGGCTTTTAGCACAAATATTCATTCGGAGCACTGAACTTTAGGCTTCCACAAAACTGTCTGCGGAGCACGAAACCCGGCCTATTGCAAATGTGCTGTTAGCGGCTGGCAGTTCTGTTGTCAATTAAATTTTGTCATTTAGTTCTAACGATTTATTTTGTGTTATCATTTTTCTTATCAAGGAAATTTGTCCTAAGTGATAATAACTGTGTTCTATAACTCCTTCAATGTTTCGCAAAAACGTTCCATATTTTTCATCAATAAATGGCTTGTCAAAAATATGGTCTTCCATTTGTTCAACTTTGTTAGCAAACTTTTCAGAATTATCTAAAAAGTCGGTTACTAATTTATTCCAATCAGTTTCGGAAGTAATTGGCGAAAGGTCAAAACTGTATCTGTCACTAATTTCAAGTTTTCCGATTTCAAAAGCGTTTAATAGTCCTGCCAAGTAATAGTTTATATGGTAAGTCAGAGCCGCAATAGTGTTTAAATTGTCAACTTTTTGAGTTGCTTGTTGCCAATTTACGCTTTGTATCTGTTCACTGTAATTTGTGTTGGCAATCCAATGTCCGTTTAGCAAAACTTCTCTTAGTCTGCTTGCAATAGTTACATTTCTTGTCATCTTATTTTTCAGATTAGTCAATTTGTCAGTCATTCCGTCACTTGAATTGCTTTGGTAGTTTGCTTGTCGCATAACTTTTTGACGCTTGGCGATGGGCGGGCTTTTTAGCACAAATGTGAAAATTAATACTTTATTTCCTGCTCAATACCGCAAAAACATAGCTCTGCTCTATACCTGACGGAGTTTTGTTTATTTCTTTATAGACCTTTACAGTATCAAAATCTGCAGAAAAAACTGCAGCTAAACTTTGTTAACTGTATTGCTGAATGTGCAGTCCGCTGCATATCAGCGGTCCGTCTTGTTTAAATCATCGCTCAATTTTAAACCTTTTGAGGAGGCCCAGCTTTCAAGTGCTTCCTTATTGAAATCCAATTCCAATCCAGTATTTTCTACCTCAAAACCGAGACTTTTTTAATTATTTGTTTCCCCCCAGCCAATCCGATTTGCAGTATATACACACCTTCACTTAGTGCAGATACATTTATAAGGTCAGCTTTTCCAGATTGAATCAGTACTTGACCATTAACCGAAATGATTCGCAAGTGCTCTATTTGATTATTACTTTTTGTCAAATCAATATAGATTTCAGTCGAAGCAGGATTGGGATATATTTTTATTTCATCTGGGACTTCCTCATTCAAACTACTTAAGACAAATTGATTGGTAGATTCACACCCATCGAAATCTACTACTGTGACCATCATAATATTTCCAGTTGTATCAATTGAAATATCATAAGGTTGGACACCCCCTATTACTACAAGCTCTTCATTAACCATATTGATACGCATGGTATCTAGCAAGCAGCAAAGGTCTGTATTGCCGCCTGCGGGTTGACCATTCGGATAGTAGAGGTTTATTATGGATTGTAGTGTATTGGTTCTAATTTGGGCTTCGGCAGTATTATAGCTTAAAGATTTCAAATAAAACCAACCTACACCATAATTAGGGTTGGCAGTTGGCCCCGCTGTATAGAGATCGGGATATACATCTATGGCATAATTGACAAATTCGGCATTGTCTTGGGGAATCAAGTCTAAATAATCTTGCAGTCTATTATAGATCGTGAGAGAAGGCAGCACGCCTGACTGAGTCAATGTGTCTTGGAGTGCAACTGAATCTTGCGGAAGAATTCCAAAAACATGGAATAGGGGGCGCAGATCTGCCTGCGCTGCAACAGACATTCTGAGTATCCTCCCGTCATTATTCTGGACATTGATGCCATGGTCGATCCCATTCTCAAAGTCTATGGATTCCTGTTTCCAGAAATTTCTAAGTGGACACCATCCCAGCATATTGACGATTTCAAAGTAGTGACCAAAGCCTCGATGTTGGTATCGAACTTCGTTCATTTCACTATTTGAAATATTTCTCTCTGATCCAAAGGTACTAGAAATCAGTCTATGTGTAGCAGCGTTATCTATATCAATGGTATTGGTTCCCAAGCTGTTAGCCACTGCTTCATTTAAGTCCACGCCTAGACCATAGTTTAAAGCCATGACGTATGGGAAGTTAACCAATGCTTCTTCTTCACCAGAGAATTGAGATAGTGCCAATGCATGCCCCAGTTCATGAAAATTGATATCATCATCAGGCCCTGGTCCGTTAAGAAAATAAGCCGGTCCAGGTACATTGGTATAGTTGAGCGGTGTGTTGGACATTGGATAACCGATTGAATAAACACCAACCCGGATATCTACATCAGCAATCATATACATATTGTGTTTGTCTGGAATGATCTGTCTGGCTAAAATGGAATTCATCCCCCTCAAAGCCGTTTCCCAGTCTTGCATAGCTTGCATGAGATTATACTGACCAGGAACAATAGAATGCTTAGGAATAGTAAACATGACATTATCCGTTTCAAAAACAGCCCAAGGTCCAGGCTTGCTTAGTTCTGCGTTGAAATCAGTTGTTTCATAAAATGACTTCAATGAAAAGAAGGGGGCTTCCACGCCATTGTTCACACTCACCGAGACAATATCATCGTCGGCGCCGTAGGGTACGAGGATAGAAATCGCTCCTCCAAGGGGATTGAACACTTCAATGGTGTTTGAATTGATCAAGAATTTTTTAGAAATCCTGTCAAATCGTAGAAACATGTCACGGTTTGTTAAATCCCAATCATGTGAACCCACCCTGATCCAATAGTCCTGGCCAACCAGGCTATCCGGTACTGTAACTGTCGCTACACTTCCAGGAGATAAGTACAAACCAGTAGGCCGAAGTGCGTGCTCCATTCCATCTCCATTAATTTCGTAGTAAGGATTCATACCATCCGGGTCTTCAAAATTAGCACGGATGGGTACCGATACACCAATGGTTGAATCTGCCGGAGGGGCAACAAATCCTGGGAAAGTTGTGCATGCACCGTACTTCCAGCCATTGAGGTGTTGCGGATAATTTCCATAAACACCCGAAGTGAAAACCTCATCGAAAATCCCTTGCTGAAGAGCGATCATTGCCCGTTCAAGTTCCATGCCTGGTGCAATGGCAGGGTCCTTAGAAAAGCCGTTTTGGGTGCCGGGAGTAGTAAAAAGTGCCCCGAACAAATTATCATAATCTGCAACCACGCTTTTGGATAACAATATATTAGACTCACTGATGGCGAGGCATCCAGGGAATAGTGTGAAAATATTTTTGATCAATGTCAGTTCAACAGGAGTGAGTGTAACAGTTGCATTGATATGGTCCTTAAGATCATTCAGCGCATCCAGAACCAAAACGCAGGAGTCCGAACAATTTACAATGGTCGAGGCATAGGATCCAATGTTATTCGACCCGCTGTAAACAAGCAAACCATCAACGTACAGCTCACAGCCGGCTGGCGTAAAAATACCATCTCCCCAGGTATCATAGATTTCGAAGAACAAGCAGGAGCTCGACGAAACGCAGATGCTGTCAGAATAGCTTGTATTGTCCAGGTAAACAGCACCCTGCCCTCCTTGAAGGACAACATTACCCAGGAGATCAGACAGGGTCCAGTACGTTTCTTCACCCCATGGATCGGTTAAAATATCGACTTTCACCTCAACTTGATTTGCTCCACATTGAGCAAAGCTGTAGCCAGTATGTAGCGTCAGAAGGAAACTAATTAGTAGAATGTTTTTCATTTTTGTTTAATGTTGACTGTTTATTGCATAGAACGTTTTCGGGCTTGGTGAAGGTGGCGATTTTCACCACAAAACTGTCTGCGGAGCACTGAACCGCTCTCGACAGCAACGAGACCAAACTGCTGTTAGCTGCTGTGTTTTTATGTTTAAATAAATAGACAAGTCCGCAAGAAACAAAATTATATGGTATCAACAAAATTACATAAATCATTATTAGTTTTAGAGGCCATCCAATACCAAAGCTACCATTATAAATCTCTTGAATTGTTTGTCTATTTTCTAAACTCACTTTTCCAAATCTTTCTTCTTCGCTCATTCCATAATCATCAAAACCATAGATTTTATATATTAATTTATCCGATAAGTCTTCTGGCCAATATGTTGAAAGTGTTGAAAATATAAATGTAAATACGACTGAAACTAATAATAATTTAAAAAAATTATTCGTCTTTATATATCTGCTTAACAAAAAAGGTGTTGATAAAATCAAAAGATAAGAAAGTAACGTTACTGTTAAAAAAATAATCTCTAATATACTTGCCTTCATTTTATTATTTATTAATTAAAGTTTCGGTCATTCTATCTTATTAAAGTTAGTTTTTTGATATGGTTTTCCAACAGCAGCTAACGTTTTCACGGCTTGCTTCGGCAGTTTTGGAACCGTTGTCTACCGAAATGTTTAAATAAAGATACCATGTTGCTATGCAATTGCAAAGAAAAAATTAAAAAGTTTCTACCGCTTTTGCAATTGCTTTGTTGTCTGCTGGAGCAAGCCCTGTGTTATGGCGTCGTAGCTTTTACTTTCCATCTGTTCATATCAATATAAGATACCCATTCTTCCCATTCATCTTGTAGCCATCTTGGGGAATTCCATCCATTTTTAAAATCGTAATTGATTGTTAAATACTTAAATCCTTTAAGATCGCTTTTTACTCTTTTATCAGCTACATATGCTAGAAAAAAAACGTCAACACGAGTACTCTCATCAAAGTTTTTGGAGTAACAAATAACCCCTCCATATTGAAGTTTAGCTTCAGGAAAAATGTTTGCAATTATGTCAATGTTACAACCAAACATAGCATTGGCAATATTTTCACCGTCCCAAAACATTGATGTTTCAATTATTTCACAGTCTAAAAAAATAGACAGTTCATCTTTCAGAGTTCTTAAAAATAAGTGCCAATTGTCTTTGCCAATTAGAATTCGATCGGAGCTAAAGAAATCCTGTTTGTTCATTTGTTTAATTAAAGTTAAGGTTGTGGTCACTAACTGTCGCTTTTTGTTTTTCAGATATTTGTATATTGATACCTAAATTACTAAAAATTGAAACAAACGGGAAACTTCCCTGTAAATATTCAGTCGAAACGTTTAGTGATGTCGAAACGTTGCTAAATAATTTTTGTTTTGTTTTATCGCTATTTCAGGACTAGACATTAATCATTCTCCTGATTTTTAAAAAAAGGAAATAATATAACCACGGGTGGAAAAAATAGTGCTGTCATTATACCGACTGAAATAAAATAGCTCCAGGCATTAGTGTAATATGTAATGATGCTTCCCCCTAAAGGCCAAAGAAAACCGATTAGAACGATTACCCCATAAGCCCATTTCTCTTTTTTTGAAAGTGAATATTTTGTAATCAAAAATAACATCACCATTGATAGAACGCTCAGCCATCCAAACAATAGAAATGGCAAAGTAAATGCTGGCTTGGCTATTTCAGGCAATATTGGACTTCCATATAAGTCAGTCCATATCATTGCGTCCAAGCTATGCCAAGGGTCAAACCCCACAAAGAAGATTATTAATAAGCACATCAATGCGCAAAAACTGGTTACAATTTTTAAGTAATTTATAGTTCCTTGAAAAACTTTTTCTGACATAGTTACATAGTTTAATTTCTTGTCTCTTCGATTTCTTGGTGGTTTCTTTCAAATATCACACAACGGTCCGCGTGCAGGCGCCTGATTTTGCTACAACTTTCAACCGCTAATATACCAAATAGCATAACAATTTGCGAAAATGATTCTTTCACGCTGTTAAGCTAAACGCGTGGTAGCAGTTCCTATCTTTTTTATACCTTTACAAAGATAATTAGTTTAATAAAAAAGTCAAAAAATAAAAGTTAGACAAAAAAAGCTCGGGATGAGCTAAGAGAACACAAACTCATCAATCGGGCAAAACGTGAGGTGCCGGGATTTTCTGAATTGCTGGATAAATTTGTGGGTAGGGGAGTTATTCCAACAGTTATCGGATTGAATATTTGAAGATAATTTTGTTCAAGATTTGTGTATAAAACAAAAAAGAGGACCTAAGTCCTCTAAATATCTTTCTGAATTATTGTCGATAAGTCCAAAATGTGTTGTGCGGAAGGAAGCTTTCGTTCTCTCGTCCGGAAGACGAGATCATTGTTTGTGCTATGCAGGCAATGAAGCTCTAGCTTTTACCTAGTGCTTTTTTATCAGTCAGTTATTATAAGTTTGTCTGTTGCAATTATTTTGTTGTCTTGTGTTAAGTGGATAATGTAGAGTCCACTTGGTAGATTGTCACGGGATAAGGAAATGGTCTGCCCCGAAATATTATTTACATGCTTTAATGCCTGTCCGTAAGCGTTGTAAAGGGTCAGACTTGCATTTTTTAAATCGTAACTTGTCTCTAAAGTTGTCGAGGAAATAAAGGGATTTGGAAAAATAGAAAAAAGATTATTGTTTGAATATTCATTCACACCCAAGATGCTTTGCCCCGATTGTATGCACACATTTGGGCTGCTTTCGTAGGCATAATCTTTTATGGTGAAGGAGGAGGAAGTGGCTACAACATCAAAGCGAGCCCAACCATAGAATGTATTTGTCCCCACAATTAGTTTTAGGGCTAAATATTTATCTGTTGCAGCCGGCCAGTATCCTATGCTTGTTCCCAAACCCATTGTACCGGGATTGTTAGCATCGTACCAGCTAGATAGCGAGTCGCAAATACTGGTAGAGGCATCGAAGGCCCAGGCTAAATAATTGCCATTGTCAAAATTGCCCGAATAAGCATTGCTGTTTTGAGGGTAGCAGAAAAGCCCAATCATTCCTGAAGATACACCAAATTGAAAGACAAAATCAACAATAGTATCATTATTCAAATCCAATGAATAAGAGGCATTGGGCGTAGCGTCGGCAATGTCGGTATATACAATTTGAGCATCTGATTTATTGCTGAAAAGTAATAATATCAACAGGCACAAGGATGCAGCTTTTTTCTGCAATATTATATTCGATATCATTTTTAACAGAATTGATTATTATGCTAAGGTCGCACTATTAACCCGAATTATGGATTAGAACTTCGGGTTTTATTAAAAGAAATAATCTTGAATCTACATTAAGACTGTAATGCCAATTAAAGATGCCATTTTGTAAACCGGATTTTAATAGGAGCTTTTGTTTTAGGTCAACTTATATGTTTTTCGAAATTTCGTTTTGTGAATTTTTTGACTTGAATAAGGGTCTTCCTTGTAATGCTTGTATGAGTGTCAGCAATGCCAAAAGTCCATAAATAATTGATAGCCCAATTGTCAATTTCGTGTTTTTTAAAACATAGTAGGAGAGTATAGGCAATACCTGCAAGGCATGCATGCCGATAAAATGTGAAACTCTTAAATCACCAACGGTCTTACTCCAACCAAGGATGAACCAATTTGAATTGTCATTTATTGCGCCAACACTATGACTTAGTCTCGAGCCCATTGCAAAGCCTTCAAAGGAGAAAATTACAAAAATGATGATGGCTAAACGAATGGCCCAAACATAATAATTGGGTAAATCTGGAAATGAATTTCTAAAAAACAAAAAACCTACATAAGCAGTGTAAAGCGTTGCAAGGGAGGCTGCCAAAGCCATTAGAGAGAACATTACAGCGTAAAAAGGTGTACTTGAATTGTAATGCGATAATTGACCCTTGCTAGCCTGAATTGCAATGTAGATAATCTCAAAGCCCAATAGAATAATAATTGACCAACTAAATAACTTAACATTGAAGTCTGGTAGATAGTAGCAATACCAAGCCATAGCCCAGGCAAATGTCAATGTTGAGAACGCAAATTTGAATGGCTTATACCAAGCATTCACGCCATAGACTTGTGTTGTTGTAGTTTTAGCTAAAATCAAAAATAGGATTGAAAATAGCAAGCAAATTAAACCAAAGTAAAATAAGGTTTCATTTCTTGTTTTTAATTCTTGAATAAATGTCATCATTTTTTAATGCTTGCTAAGTTCTTTTTAATTTTCATCATCAATTTGTCTGGTGTTACTCTTGGTTAATTGTTGCTCTGGCTGCCAGGTCAACTGGCATAGGTTTATTGACACACATAGCATTGGTTTTACGCATTGCATCTGTGAAAAGAGGTGTTTGGTTTGTTTGTGTCATTTTTGCAAACGATTTAGAGTTGCCCGAAAGTAGAAAATTTTGCAACAAAACTCGTTTTGACCATTGATATTATTTCCCCTTTTTTAAACCTTTTTACTTGTCTTTTTTCTTTTTGAACAATATAAGTTGAGCAGGAAGTTGAGGTATTGAATCATGCTTATTTTCAATTCTAATGCTGTCTGCCTTGTCGCTCGTCCATATAAAAATAAAACCGAGTTCTTTGTTATTGATCGAGTCGTCAGCATACTCTTTGACAGTTGTGGGATGATTGTTTCCTTTCTCGAAACCTTTTAAATAAAGTGTGTCATGAGCATTTATAATTATTTTTCCGGTAAACCAAATGCCGTCTGATTGGTCAATTTTTAATAAGTAGTTTTTTGAATTGTCCTGACCAATCCATATAAATGATTCTTTTTGATCAAGTAAGCTATGAGTTGGCTTTTGCCCAATGCAAGCACTCAGCATTATGATTATCACTATAGCTACTTTAAATGTTAATTTCATTTTTTGAGGCTTACATCAATATAGGATTTTAAATTAGAGTATGGCGTTATTTGACATTTTCTATGACCTGTTTATTGTCAGAGCTTATTCATAAGCTTCTGCCTCTTTTGTTTTTAATGGCTTATTGAATAAGGTTAAGGAAGCGCTGTTTAATTCTTTGTGAATATTGAAGGTAAGATTTTTAATTAATTTATCGTCCATTGCATCTTTTATCAAATGAATGCTTCTAATTTGCGCATCATTTTGTGCAAAAAAAGGCATTTTTGCTAGCAATTCACCCGAATTTATGTTGACAACCCTAATTTCTCCCTTGCAATAACCTGCATTATAATTGTCTGTATTTTCATTGAAATAGGGTAGGGTAATTTCTGTAAAGTCAACAACCATAATAAGTTGATCTTTTTGAAAATAGCTAATTTCATTTTTAACACTTCCATTCCATTTCTTTGAAGCGATATGCTTACTAAATGACTCCAAACCTAAATAAATATCGACACTGTTTAATAATTCCTTTACCCGTTTTGAAGAAGGGAGGTTCTTCGATTCATTCGATTTGCTGCCTTGTTTGGAAGAATTTTTACAGACATTGTCTAAGAAATCCTTTGAACAAATATGAGCTTGAAAGTCATCTGAAATTTTGTTTTTGTCAAGGTTTGAGAATGCCTTAGTTTCAGTGCTGTCATTGTCGATCACCGATTTGACAACGCAAAGTTTAGTGTAAAAAGTCTCAATGTAAGCAGAGTCCAAAGCATTGAGTGCCTGTTTACTTGTTTCTACATATTCATTGAATCTTTCAGTTTTTTGAACTGCTTTATAATTCGTTAGGGTTTTATATGCAGCTATGACGATAATAAAAGCAATTATTATGTAAATTGGTGCCTTGGATGATTTTTTGGACAACATTTTTTGAAATAGTATTTTTTATATTTTCTTGTAAATGTATCAATTGTACAATGTTGCTAGTTGTTTAAAATAGTTTTTCGAGTTTTCCCTTTCTTTTTACAATGTTCTTATAATCCCATTGTATGGCTATTGATTTAATCAACCAACCTTTTAAGGCATCTATATCAATTTCAGATGCATCGCTATAAAAAATTGAAGCGTCTTTAAATTTTTCACCTTTAATATTTAATTTTTCTTCCTCAAAGTCTGCACCACTCCAAAACATTAGCCTAATCCCTTTTTTTTGTTTGCTGTAGCCAACAATGGGGTTTCCATCCAAAAACCAAACTGGATGAGCATGCCAGATTTTACTTTCAGAATTGCTTAGTTGGCTGTCAATAATAGTTGCCAGTTGCTTACAAATCTCACTATCTGTGGCTGTTTGATTGTCATTGTATGATTTTATTTCTTCTGTCATTGATGTTATGTCCGAATGTCAGTTGCCATGATGCATGTAAACAGTACGTATATTTTAATTTATTTCAACAAAGCCATTAAGTAAATTTTCACATTCTGTCTTATAACTTTCGAGCAAATTTTGTGAGGTATAGGTAACAAATTGAACTGTTCCATTTTTACTTGAAAAATAATATCCGTAATAGGAAAATTTGATTCCCTGTGTAGTTCCATTCATTTGAATTAACAACACTTTTGTACCATTAACAATTCTATATTCCTCTTTTACAATTTTCAAATCAGGAGCCACCGACTTAGCTGTTTCTAAGGCAATAGATTTTAATGTTTCAAGTGGAATTTCAACTTTTTCGGTAATAATCAAGCCGTATAAATCACCATTTTTTATTTGAAGTTCATATTCTCCATCTTCATTTGTAGTTGCTTTTTTGAATGACCATAACTTCGGGTTTAGCCAAAAACCAACATTTAGTTTTTCACTTTTTAGTAAAAAGGTTGAATTGACGTCCTTTTTAAATATTTTTGAATTAGTTGGTATTTCCGTTTTCTCTAGATCATCGTTATTTAGATATATCCAAGTGCCGTCTTCATATAAAATTACTTCTTCTCCAGTTTCTGTAACTGCTTTTTGTTGAGCACTAACAAAAGTAGTTAATGACAAACAAATTAGTAAAATGGTTATTTTCTTCATATTTCTTTTTTTATTGATGCAAAACTTAAAGATAGCCATTGGTTTTGGAAATTTATTTAGTACACAATTGATTTATTTTTATAAATTCTTACTTTTTAGGTTTTTTTTGCCAAAAGGATTAGTCGATATCTTGGGTGAATTTCAAAAGAAAGATGAGATTACTTATGGCATATCAAACCAAATAGAATGCTTGCTGTAAGTAGTTTTTTTCCATCTTCAATGATTTTCTTCATTGTTTTCATTCGGTGGGTAAACAGCACTTGCAAAAATATATTGATGATATCCTTGTCCTAAATGGTCACCAATAATATTATAGTAACATTCATTTGCAGCTCCAAATGGTGAAATGATTAACGGTTCTTTCAAAATCACTTTTTTTAAGGTCCATCCGCTTGGCAAGATAGCTGTTGTATCAGGTTTTCCTGTTTCGGTTGCGTGCATTACAAAGTAATTCCCTTTATTGTCTGTCAATTGAAAAATGCTATCAGCAAACATGATAGTTTGACATTTTTGAATTGTTTTAATAACAAGATGTCCTTTTTCGGGTTTGATAATATCGGTTTTGCCGCCTACATAATCGACACAAATCGGTTTGGCCATTTCCAACCAGGTATAATTTTTATATTTACGTTCTTTTATGCAGTCGGCGCCTTTACAATTTGCATCAGTATTGGGTGAACGATAAAATGCCGTTTGCTGAAATAGTAGATGACGGTCGATATTTTTTCTGTAGGGAAATGAGGGTTTGAATTCGTCCCATTTGTCTAAGGGAATTGGATTTGACCCACCACTAATTATAACGATCATATCTTTTGGATTAAATAATTCTTTTGCAAAACCTATTTTCTTCCAATTCAAGGTATCGGGTAGAGTTGATTTTGCTGTGGAAAAATATAGTCCAACTTCTTTTGCAGTCTTGAGTCCGCAAGATTGAAATATGAGTGCCGTTAAAATTGACAATAGATATATGGTTCTTTTCATAGATTTTTTCTGTTGGCGCTGTTTTTAAAATTAATTCTGAGCTTTGTATGTAGGATATTTGACCTGAGTTTTAGCTTTAACATGAAAAAAAATTATTAGCTAAAACTCAACTTGAATAGAACCATAAACTCCTTGCTTGCATGTCAGGCTGGCATTAGCAAAACCTGTTTTATGAGCCTTTTTTCTGACCACGGAATTGTTTTGGTTTTAGATTTTGTTCAGCAAGTTCAACAATTTCTGCTATTCTTTTTTGCCTGGTTTCTTCTCGTTTTGCAAGCGTAAGCCATTGTAAAATATTCCGTTTGTCCGACCTGCTCAAATTTAAAAAGTAATTTCTTGCATTTTGTCTTTTTTGAAATGCTATTTCTAAGTCGGCAGGAATTATTAAAGCTTCTGCATCGTCCAAGATTGTCCAAGAGCCATTTTGTTTTGCAGTTTCAACTGATTCAAATCCTGCCTTTGTCATTAATCCTTCCTTTGTCAAACGGTCAATTTTATCTTTATTTATTTTCGACCAAACACTTTTTGCTTTTCGTTTGCTGAAAAATTGCATATATTTTTCTTCATCCAATGGTTTTGCTGTACTGTCAATCCATCCAAAACAAAGTGCTTCGTCAACAGCTTCACCATAAGAAACAGTCGGAATATTTGATTTCTTTTTGTTGTAAATTAACCAAACAGATGTCTTTTTGTCGTAATTGTTTTGCAACCATTCACGCCATTCTTGTCGACTTTTTGGGTGAAAAGTTTCAATGTCTTTTTTCATTGTTGTTTATATAATATTCCTGTTTTATTAAATCTTTTCTGTACCAGTGAACGCATATTTTACTTAGAATCAGCTGCTTTTGATTTCAAGGGGTATTTCTTTTTCAAAAAATCATACAACTTTATCGCAGGCAGAATTCCTAAAATTAGTGTAATTAATATTTCGATTGAGCTAATACGTTTTACCCAACCAAAATACAGGATTGAAATTCCTGTAAGGAGAAAAGCACATAGCAAACCCATGCTTCCGGCTAAGAAAAATCGTTTTTTGTCTAAAACCATTCCTGCAAGAAAGCCAACAGTTAAATGGATCACCCAGATTAGTGGAATACTGAGTCCAAAAGGGTTTGATAAGTCTTTGGTAGTATGAATCGTTGAAGGTATAAAACCATAGAAGAAGGTAATATTTAATACCATCAAGACAAAAGAAACTGCCAAGGTTATAGTTGCAATGAATTTTAAAAAGGCAAAGATGTTAATTAAATAGTACTTCAAAGTAGGCATTTATGTCATATTTTTAGTCAGGTCATACTCACGTTTTAATCAATCAAGGTACAAAATTGAATTACTTAATTTGTTAAACAAACCTACTTTTTTCATTTTTTTCGCAACATCCATAATTACAATAGGATTATTGGTATTTACACTGAGTATTGCTGCTCGTGGTTTCCCTCTGAACATTTTAGTTTTTTTAGTCGTAATTAAGTGCGGGTCATTGGGTTTAATTCTCGTTATGAATTCCTGTAAAGAAAATGCAACAATGTTCAAATTGTTTTCTGTTAAAAAACGCTGTAATAATTGAGGATTTCTTTCGGCTCTTCTTGATAAGCTAACCTCAATTTCGTTTTTTAAAACAGCTGACCTTCCATTAACCAAAATGGAGTTTCCTATAAAAGAAAAATAGTGCGGATAATCTTGCATTTTATCAAACGGATCCTGCACTAAATTAGCAACAATGGGTTGAAAAGAGAGATAAGGATCTTTCTTGTAAGCAGGTTGAGGAATTGAAAGATTTCCAATTTTTTTCATTTCCATTCTCTCTAATAATTCATTTAGATAAGGTAAGGAATCAATCGCTTTTATAAAGTGTTGATTGCTGAAATAGAAATTATTTTTTCTCTTTAGTTTACCGTTTTCAAAGTAATGAAATGGCATTTTTTTGCAGGTGCTATCTATCTTCTCGAATGAAGGCAAATTAGACACTTCAATGAAATCATCAATATAAAAAGGTTCAGAATAAAAGCGTAATTCCTGGGTTTTGACATTCGGATTATTTGAGATTAGTTTACTTGAAGATTTTGTGACTGCACGATACAATCCAGGTGCCTGAGAAAAAGAAATGAAATTAATTAGACTGTCGTTAACAATTTCCAAGCTCAATGAGTTGCTGCAATCCTCGTGATTTTTAATGGTATAGTAGGTGCTCCAAGCTTTCGAAGCCATGTCAAATTTTTCGAGTTCACAATCCAGATTGCCATTGCAAGACAGAAATGAAAAGCAAAAAGGGTTTGAGAGGTTGAATCTTAATTGTTCTTTTGATGAAAAGAAATTTTTAGTTGCTGTAAGTGCTGTTTTACCCTTCATTAAAAGGTTATTGCGTGCAATTTTAGTATGGACAAAACCGTCTTTACACTGTAGATCTAGCATCAAAATTTGAGTATCTAATGCAATAGAAATTGGAATACTTACCTTTTCAAATCCTTTCAAAGCATCTTTGGTTTGTGTAAGATTTAAATTTGCTAAGAAATTTGCATAAAAGTTATCATACTTAGAAGATTCTTGCACTCCCCAAAGAGTAGTCTCATTTTTGTAATTGGTAAAAATGAAGCTTTTTTCCAGAATATAGCCATTTTTTAAGTTTATGATAAAATCAGACAGGAAGTAATCTTTAAAAGGAGAAAGAACCAGTGTTTTATACAATGCTGTTTGGATTTCTTGGCTTATGTACAGATTTAGGGAGTCAATATTTACATCCTTATTGTAGATGCCAAAGCCCCAAATTCTAGAAAATGAAACAAGTTCTCCTGCATGATTATAGATTTGACAGGGTTGAGAAAGATGGGCTTCAGCTTTGTTTTCAATTGCAGCGTTAACAAAGTTGTTGTTTGATGATTGACCAAAAACGAAAGACTTTTGCAGCAGCAAAGCGAAACAGACAGTTAAGTACCTATAAATTAGGATTTTAGAAGACATTGTTTTTATTTTAGGTTTGAATTTAATGATATTAGCACTAATGCCACAAATTCTTGTTACTGCTGTTTTAGCGCGTTTTACTTTCGTTGGTCAATAAACTTATCAGTCTTTATAATATTTTTAGCTAGCTATGAATCGTTCGTAATTGGTTGTTTTATCTTTTAAAATGCATTATAACCTTTTTCTGCTACATGAAGTTGGTATTTCGATTTGCTAATTATCTGCCTCTAATGAATCATTTAGCCACTGAACCGATAATTTCTTGTAGGTGTTGTTATATTTATTTTATTCGATTTTGGATTTTCGCAAGCAAAGTTGCCTTTTCATCTGCATTTAAATTATTGTTATTCCCATCCAATGCATAAAGGATTTGCTGTTCCTTATTTTTACACCACCTTACTAATTTTACAATCCCACTTTTTGTTATTATCCCTTCTTCATTTTCAAACTTTGGCGATGACAAATGAACTAATTTGGTATAATTTGTCAACGCAAGAGCTATGTTTCTGTCACTGTCCGATTGCTGCAATCCATACGCTAAAAAATGGGTCTGATCAGATGAAACTACTTTAATTTGAATTCCATCAAAAGTGGTCTGATCCGTTTCATCAAATACCCACCAGAGGTATTCTTTCCCATCTACAATCGCCTTGCGTTTATTTTTTTTACTAATTGCCATTAAAACGTTTTTATGATTAAACATGATATTTTCGGCCTTGCGCTGTTTTTTTGATTGCAATATTTCAATTGTCATCGTAACTGTAGCTTTCAATAAGTTTACCATTTAGGTCATAAAATTTCCATTTGCCAATACACTCACCTATATTATTATACTTTCCCTTTTCTGCCAAGTGACCATTATTATGATAGCTTTTCCACTTTCCTGACCTTAGGTCCGAACTGTATTCTCCAATGTTTTTTAGCTTTCCGTTGTCGTAATAATAACGCCATTTACCTGTGTTAGCATATTTTCCCGTAGTCTCCTCATTATTAGAAGATATGAAGTTGATTGCGACCCGCTTTTTAAAACCAACACTCATTAGTTGTCCATTTACGTAATATTCTTTTACTAAAAGGAAATACTTTTTTTTACGGTGAATTAATTCTTCAGTACTTACAACCTTGTCATTGTAAAATATTTGACGTAAACCAACCCAGTTACCATTTTCGTATGTTTCGATGATAGTGACTTTGTCATTACTATCATAAGTTTTCCATTCGCCAGTTTTTAAACCCTGTTCGTTGACCTTGCCTATTTCGCGCTGTTTGTAAATATAATGAGGTGTACGGTCTTGAGCATCAACCGCTAAATGAACTAAACAAAAAAAAGCAAATATGAGTGATTTTGTCATGCTACTGTCGATGTGAGAAAAGTATAGATGTTGAAAAACACTGTTGTCAGCTCCAAATCCACTAAATATGTATAGTTTTTTCGTCAAGTTGTTGTCTGTTTGGAGTAGTCCTAAAATTGGGCATAACGGTTTGCAGCTACAAGAAGTTGGCGATTTAGAAGCAGCAAAAATCCCGATAGCTTTCGAGATGATTTAAGCACCAAAGCCCCAAATTCTTGTTGCTGCTGTTTTCGTTTTACTTTCGTTGGTCAATAAACTATCAGTCTGTATAATATTTTTAGCTAGCTATAAATCGTTCGTAAATTAAGTAAATTAAAAACCCTATTGCAATTAGTCTTATGATCATACTAAAAGCGGAATATTTTAATTGTCCTTTTTCAATAGTCAAAGGAAGTTGTTGTTGATTGTCCCATTCATGATTTAGTTGCATTCCGAATTGATAGTTTTTACCGTCAGTTGTCTGAACTTTTAAAACTTGTCCACCACCAAATAGCGAATTGATTTTTAAAAGTTGCGCTTTAGAAATAGCCTCAAGCGGAATTGTCCACTTACCACAAACAAGTTTTTTCTCTGTCAATAGAATAACTGCACGTTGTGAAGTGACCCAATCAAGTCCGCGTTGAATGTCTTGATTTGAAGTTGTCACGATACCTTTACTTGCACCTGCAGCTAATACTTTTTCATTCGGGTTTTCTCGTTCAAACTTGCGTCTTGCTCGCCTTGTCCCGTAAATTAGGTTAACAAGTCCTTTTATTATTTGATTTATCATTGTGGTAATGTCGTCTTTTAAAATGCCCTAAAACGTTTTGCGGGCAGTTCGGGATTGTTAACGGGAATCTTTGATCTTATTGTGAAGTACCAAACGCAGCATTAATTTTATTTCTTCATTTGATTTACGATCAGATAGATATTTTAATTATTTTATTACTTCCTGACAATAAATTTTCCTTTTGCAATCGCGTTTCCATCCGTTGAAATGATTGACGCGATAAACAATCCGTTTGATAGGTACAACGGAAGTTCAAAGCTATTATCATTCTCATTAATATTTTTTTCAAGTACTAATTTTCCCGAAAGGTCATGAATAAACATGGTGGCGGGTTTGTTTATTTGTTGAAATAACAAATGATTTTTTCCATCGAAATAAATAGGTGAACTATTAATATCAACAATTTTGGATAAATCTAGGGTAGGTGAAGTTTTATAAACCCAGCTTGCACCAATATAATTAGCATCGTTTGATGCTCCAACTGCGAAAGACGATCCGCTGTAGTTCATGTATAAAGACGTCCCGAAATGTGCACCAAAGGCTCCGTTGTCTTCGTCGACAGGATTAATTTTTGAGCCCGATTGCAACCAATTATTTCCATTTTTAATAAAAATCCAAACAGAGCCTTCTCCGTTTTCATCACCGTAGCCGCCAACTGCTAGTGTATCTCCGGAATAGCTAGTCGCTACTGAAATTCCCTGAAAAATTCCTTGTAAGGGTTGTGCATCAGTTCCAAGTATTCGTAATGTTGTTTGAGTCCAACTTGTACCATCAAAAGAAAAAATCCAGGTCCCACCTTTAGGGCCAATACCATTATTTGAGGTAACATCATTATTTTGGGCGCCTATTGCAACAACATCACCCTGAGGAGCAAGTGATAAACCAGTCCCTACAAATGGAGTATCTAAATAATCGGAAGGCACTAATTTAGTTCCTGTCTGAGTCCAAGTATTTGAAGAATCTCTATCAAATATCCAAACAGCGCCAATGTAACCATTATCATATGGACCACTTGCGGTAAATCGATTTCCATTTTCTGAAATACTAACTAAATATCCGAATTGGGCTATACCAACAAGGTCATTCGGGACAATCTTTTGAGTTCTCACATAGGCGCTCCCGGAATATTCAAAAATCCATACCGCACCAACGATTCCATTGTCTTCGGGACCGCCACTAATTAATGTATTCCCATCGGGCGACATAGCCAAACTGGAACCTAAACGAGAATTACCTATCGTATCTGTAACAGAAATAATTTGTGAACGAATCCAATTTGAACCAACTTTATCAAAGATCCAAATAGCACCAACACCAGCGTTATTTGCGCCGCCACCAATTGCAATTCGGTCCTTGGTTCGGTTCATTGCAATTGCCGAAATTTGAGCGGAGCCAATTACAGAATCAGGCACTAACTTATCTTGATAATTCCATCCTGACGAATCTCTTTCATAGATCCAGCAACTGCCGTATTCTAAACTGTCATAAGGTCCAGAAAAAAGTAATGTAGCCCCATCATTCGTTAAATGAACTTTTGTTCCTTGCAAAATTCCATCGCCCGAAAAATCAATCCAGTTACTGGCAACTATTTTAGGGCCATCGGGTAAATATTGAGCAAGTAAATTGTTAAATCCAACAGTTAAAATTGCAATTAAAAGAAAGAATGACTTTTTCATGAGTTCATATTTAATTGCAAATGTAAGTTTAGCTCATCAAAAAGTTTGAATTATCCAACATTAAATATTTTTTAAGGTTTACCAAGTTTTAAACTAATTATATGCTTATTGGTATTTAAAACTGGCAGAACGATCCCTCGCAGCCTGAACGGGCCAAGGCAATTAGATCGATGCCAAACCCTAATATTCCCAAATGTTGATGGGGCAATTCTTCCTAATGTTTTGTTGCTACCAGAAGTTGGCGTCCCGATAATTCGGATCGAAGCACATACTGTCCAACAAGTAGAAATCCCAATAGCAATTGAGATGATAGATGCACAGTCCTGTAAGCAATTAAGCCAGGCGATGAGTTGCGCTTAAAAAGCAATACCTAAAACAAAAAAGAGGACCGGAGTCCTCTAAATATCTTTAAGAATTATTTGACTACACGCTGTTAGCGTATCGTGGCATTATTTATCTTATTGATTCTAAAATTAATTCAATCTTTAACCTAAGTTCGGGCAAATCGTTTTTAATTATTTCCCAAACTAACCTTGTGTCAATACCAAAATATTCATGAACAAATACATTTCTCATTCCTATGATTTGAGACCATTCAATAGTTGAAAATTGTGCT
>JBIPOO010000442.1:0-2515 GCA_044379045.1 Saprospira sp. | reverse complement strand
TAATCATACCATGTTGCAGCACATCACCTTCTTTGTGTCCGAAACGGTCCATTAGTCTCGAAATTCTTTCAGAACCGAAAAGACGCATCAATTTATCTTCGAGCGAAACATAAAATTGAGATGAACCCACATCGCCCTGACGACCTGCGCGACCGCGTAACTGACGGTCGACCCTGCGCGAATCATGGCGTTCAGTACCTATAATTGCCAAACCACCTGCAAGTTTAACTTCCTCGCTCAACTTGATGTCAGTACCACGACCTGCCATATTGGTAGCGATGGTTACCTGACCCTTTTGACCTGCCTGTGCAACAATTTCGGCCTCGCGGGCATGCTGTTTGGCGTTGAGTACATTGTGCGGAATACCTCTCAGATTAAGCATTCTGCTCAGGAGTTCCGATTTGTCAACAGAAGTGGTGCCCACCAGAATGGGGCGGCCTGCATTGCTGAGTTTTACAATTTCATCAATAATGGCATTGTATTTTTCTTTATCGGTTTTATAAACCAGGTCGTTTTTGTCATCCCTTTTGATGGGTTTGTTGGTTGGAATTCCCACCACATCTAGTTTGTAGATGTCCCACAATTCCTGAGCCTCCGTTTCGGCAGTACCGGTCATACCAGCTAGTTTGTGGTACATACGGAAGAAATTCTGCAGGGTAACTGTGGCATAGGTTTGAGTAGAGCCTTCAATTTCAACGTTTTCCTTGGCCTCAATTGCCTGATGCAGACCATCGGAATAACGGCGGCCTTCCATAATACGGCCGGTTTGTTCATCCACAATTTTTACTTTGCCTTCAATTACAACATATTCTTCTTCCTTATCGAAAAGGGTATAGGCTTTTAACAATTGAGAAAGGGCATGTAATCTTTCGGCTTTGGCAGTATAGTTACGAATGGCTTCGTCTTTAGCACGCAATTTATCTTCAGCCGTTAGTTTTGAACTTTCGATGCGGGAGAGTTCAGATCCGATATCATCCAATACAAAAAGATTGGGGTCGGAGTTGCCCTTGCCCAAAAAGGCTGAACCTTTATTGGTGAGCATCACATTTCGGTTTTTTTCTTCGATGGTAAAGAGTAGGGGAGCATCTGCTTTGTGCATATGTTTGCTCTGCTCTTGCATGTAGTGATTTTCGGTTTTTTGCAAAACAGTTCCCATGCCCTGTTCGCTCAAAAACTTAATGAGTGCACGATTTTTGGGCAAACCGCGGTAAGCACGGAAGAGATCTAAGCCACCCTGACCTTCTTCAACTCCGCTGTCATTGCCTGCAATTTTCTGTTTAGCATTTCTCAAAAACTCGTTTACCAGCTGTTTTTGGGCATTTACCAATGCTTCTACCGCAGGTTTTAAAGCAGAGAATAGTTCGCCACGATTATCTTTAGGCGTTGGTCCCGAAATGATGAGCGGCGTACGTGCATCGTCAATCAAAACTGAGTCGACCTCATCCACGATGGCATAGTGGTATTTGCCTTGAACGAGTTCCTCGGCAGTGTAAACCATATTGTCGCGCAGGTAATCAAAACCAAATTCGGAATTGGTACCATAGGTGATGTCGGCTTTATAAGCTTTTTTGCGACCATCGGAATTTGGACGGTGTTTGTCGATACAGTCAACAGTTAAGAGAAGGAAATTATGCAGCGGGGCATTCCACTCGGCATCGCGTTTTGCGAGATAATCATTGACAGTTACGATGTGAACGCCTTCGCCTGCAAGTCCATTCAGGTAGGCCGGAAGGGTCGATACAAGCGTTTTACCCTCACCTGTTGCCATCTCAGAAATCTTTCCTTTATGCAAGACAATACCGCCAATAAGCTGAACATCATAGTGAACCATATTCCAATTCACCAAAGATATATCGCAAATATTAATAATATCGTCTCTTTCGTCTTTTGAAAGCGAAATCCCAATTTCGTTAATCAACTTCTCAACTTCTGTTTTATTGTTATGTCCTGTTTGTGCAGAATTTTCGCCAGGATTGTAGAAAAGCGCATTTAGAAATTCTCTGTGATATTTTTTATACTTAACCTCTATTAGATCAAGTGCACGCTTTTCTCTAGGATTATTCTTTTTTAATAACTCCCAATCAGCATATAGTCTTAATGCATTATCTTCTATCCAGAATGCTTCTTTTTCTTTGTAATAAGATTTAGCAAAGGTATTAGGTAGATAATTATCGGCATTAAAAAAGTCTTTATCAAAATCTGTAACACTTAATTCAAGGTAAAATTTCCTTATTTCATTATCGTATTTAACATTACAGGTTTTTAATTCCTCTTTAGTAATTTTAACGCCATTTAAGTTTAAATCATTTTGGAGTAGCTCATTACCAAATTTACCATTTTGGGTTCTTTCATTTTTCCTGGATTCAATGGTAATTGAATAACAGATAGAGACTCTTCTCGATGTTTCTTTGAATACAGCAAAAGCACGCGGAAGAATCTTTTCGAGTACTTCCTCAATCATTTGATTTCTGCGTTTCAGCAATTTATCCACCTCGCCGAAGTACTCCTGTTTTTT
>JBIPOO010000441.1:0-2540 GCA_044379045.1 Saprospira sp. | reverse complement strand
TGGATTTCTTGTTGCTCGGCTTACAAGTGGAAACTGTACAGTCAGAGATTCCATATTTATTACAGTAAGACCAAGACCAAATGTATCGGCAGGGAATGATCAGAACATCTGTTCAGGCCAGTCGGTGATTTTATCGGCAACGGGAGCCTTGAATTATATTTGGAGCGGAGGCGTAAATAACAATCAGGCATTTTTTCCTGGGATTAGCAGCGTTTATTCAGTAACGGGTTATAATCAGTTCAATTGTTCAGCGACTGACAGCGTAAATGTTAATGTAACCGTAAGTCCCCAAATCAATCTCGGAGCAAATGTAGAAATTTGTTTTGGCGATAGTATTCGTATCGATGCAAATGCCAATGCACTATGGTCTGGTATTTTAACAGATACAGCGCAAGTGATTTCTTTTGTTCCTGCTCAGAGCGGCTACCTCAGCTGCGAAGTCTCGAATAATGGCTGCTCGATTAAAGATTCCATATTTGTACAGGTAAATCCAATTCCTTATCCTTTTATCAGTGGCCCCGATGAAGTCTGTGCTAACAGTTTTTGGCAAAGATATGTAGTTGCCCCGGGTACAAATGCTTACAATTGGACAATCAGCAATGGCGAAATATTGGCTGGCAACGGCACCAATGAAATTTTTGTGCATTGGTTCGATAGTGTAGGAGGAAGGCTAACTGTGAATGAATATATCTGGAGTAGCGGTTGCAGCAGTGAGGACGAGCTGAATGTCAGCTTTACAGATACGGCCCTAGCTCCTGCCGATATTAGACTTTTATATAATGGTGGCAATATATTACACACAACATTGGATTATCCTCAGATGTCATGGGGTTATGAATCGGTACAGACACATATACCGGTTTACCTGGGTGTATATACTCAGTATTGTCAAATTCAAAATTTTGACCCTTCCAATTATAATTATTGGGTAGAAATTGGGGACGGAAATGGTTGTATTACCAAATCATATTATAATGCCCCCACTTTCCCAATTGCGGTAAATGCTATCGAATCTGAAATCTCTGCAAAAGTTTATCCTAATCCAGCTAATGATTTGATTTATATAGAATTGGAAACAACTGATTCGAATATTGATTTTCAGATTAGAGACCTATCTGGAAAATTGATTCGTCAGAATCTTCTGCAAAATACAGTCAATAGTATTTCATTGGAGGGACTTTCGGCAGGGCTTTATTTTGTAGAGCTCCGCAATGAAAAATGCAGCAGGGTTTACAAAATTGTAAAACTATAAAAGCAAAAACATGCTCAAGATTAATAAGTGGATAACCTTAAGCTTTCTTATATTTTTGAGCATTTCCTGCGATGTCAGCTGGTTTGGAGAAGATGTCGGGGATGATACTCAAACTACTCAAGTTGAAGAGGAAGAGAAAAAGCCTGCCCCAAAACCAGAAGAACCAGAGGAAGAGGAGACTCCGGCCAAAAAGCTCATGGAATCTTCGGTGACAATTTATGTTTTTGATAGAAACGGAAATGAAATTTCACTTGGTTCGGGAGTTTTTGTGAGAAAGGGAACAGTTGCCACCAATTTTCATGTCATTGAAGGCGGTAAAAGTTTCAAGGTCGTCAGAAATTCCGATGAAAAAGAGGCAGATGCCGAAATGCTTAGATTTGACAAAGCACACGATCTGGCGCTTTTGCGCGTAGATGAAAGTATGCGTGGCAAGCCACTTGAAATCAGAACAGCATATCCGGAACAGGGTTCAGATATTATGGTGGTCGGTTCTCCCGCTGGTCTTAAAGGTACAGTGAGTAATGGCATTGTGAGTGCCGTCAGAAAATCAGACCCCTATAATTTTGACCTTATACAAATAACAGCTCCTATTTCTCCGGGTAGTAGTGGCGGCCCGGTAGTCAATAAAAAAGGAGAAATTATCGGTATCTCTGTCGCTTCTTTGGCTGTTAAAAATGCTCAAAGTTTGAATTTTGCGGTTCCTGCTAAGTATTTGGAGCATTTGTTGGATTAGGCTGTATACATCATTAAAATCAAACCAAATGTCTAAAAATTTGCCTGTCACGGTCATAAAAATAATAATTTCAGTATTGTTTTTACTTTCCGGAATTTTAAAACTATTGCCTGTCTGGCAATTCGAAAAGCAGCTTTTTGATTTAGGTCTTGGCGATTTTTGCCAAGCTTCTTATCTGTCTAGATTTATTATTTCAGTAGAAATAGCAATTGGGATACTAATTTTGCAGAAGCATTACCTTAAGAAAATTATCATTCCATTCACGATATGCCTACTCATATTGTTCAATATACACCTGTCTATTCAGATGTATCAGTTTGGTCCGATGAATGGTAATTGCGGATGTTTTGGGCAGATTATACCTATGACACCACTTGAGGCATTCATAAAGAATATCATAACAATTCTCTTACTTATTTATCTTTACCTTAAAGCAAGGGAGGCGGAAAATAATCGAATAAGCAAACTGCTGATAAGCTTCCTCTCTGTTCTTACACTAATATTGCTTCTATTTCCGCTCTGTGAATGTTGTAAAAAAACAAGTCGAAATAAAAA
>JBIPOO010000146.1:0-9583 GCA_044379045.1 Saprospira sp. | reverse complement strand
TTTTTCTTTAATAATGAAAAAGCAAAAACCACCACAGTCATTACCAAATCAGCGATAAAAAATCGCAACATTTCATTTCCGGGATTGATAAAAAAGTAACTCAAATAACCGCTAATTCCTATCAATAGGTAAATAATTATAATTTCAACTACTGCTTTTGATTTTTGATGACTCATAATGCGAGAACTTTATAATCGTTAATTTCCAAAATTTTATCTTTTAATGGCGCAATCTTGCGCAAATCTTCGGCACTGTTGCGGGTTACTTTTGCCGTTTTTATCACCAATCCCTTTGCGTGTTTGTCCTCATCGTGTGTAGCGACAATATGCATAGGTTTTAATTTTTCATTGAGGTGCAATATTCCTTTAAGCCCCGGAGAAATGGTGCCTCCCAGATAAAAAGGCAGTTGAAATTCGTTGAATGGACAAATGAGCAACTTCACTGTTTGTTCCGAAATCGAAGCTTTTTCCGAGATAAAATAACCATGACTTGCAATAAAGACCGATTCTTTCCCATCACTAATCATAAAGGCATCGTAGATTGGGTCTATCATTCTGCCACTTGCATAAAAACTAATTTTCACCCCATTTTTTTCAAAGATAGCGCTCTTTTTGTTTAATACAATGATCTCTGCCTCGGGCAATAATTTCTGGATACTTTTTTCAATGCTTGAAGGAACAATTACCAAGGCAGGATTTAATTTTTTCAGGGTTTCTTTGTGGTAATGATCGGGATATTTCTGAGTGATGAGCACTGCATCATAACCGGGCAATTCAGCATAATCCATTGGCTTGGTTCTATGCCACTGCGTATTAAACCAAGGGAAAAAGTCAATTTCGGTACCCTCTAGCCATGGATCGACCAGCAATCTAAGCCCCTCGAAGCCGAGATACCAGGAATTGTCCATGTTGAGGCGTTGTATAAGCATTTGGATTTTGTAAAATTTAAGGTTTTAAACAAAACAGGCTGCAAAATGTTTGGGGGAAAATTGTTGCCAGCATTCAATACCTATTTAGAATTTTAGTTATCAATTATCTTGATTTATTTTATTTTATATTTAATTGCTCAATTGCAATTTCCCTTAACTATTGCTGATCTGAATTTGTGTCAAATGATAGTTTTATAATTTATCAACTGATTGCCTGTTGTTCAAAAGCAATTGCACAATTCCAATCATTTTTTCTTTGTGAGCAGGATTAGATTCTGCAATTAAAATGGTAAGGGTGGTGAGTGTTTCAGGACTTATTTTATCTCTAAACCGATAATTTGCCTTTTGCAAAAGCCATATAAAAGCAAAAGCTGCACTTCGTTTATTACCATCATTGAATGGGTGATTTTTTATAATAAAATACAACAAATGAGCAGCTTTCTCCTCGATGAATGGATATGCGTCCTGCCCAAAAACAGTTTGAAAAACATTACCAAAAATACCTTCCAAATTACCTTGTTTTTTTTCTTGAGCAAAAAGTGCTGAGGCCTCCCCTTTTTTAATAAGTTCTAATTTTAGGTCTTCCAAATCTATATAAAATTGTGCTACCGATGCAAAGACTTCTTCTTGTGAACCATTCTTTGGAAATTCATTTCTATCATAGCTATCTAAGGCAAAAAAAGTGTTTGAAAATGATTGAATTAGGGATAAAACATCATTTGTTTCTAATAAATCATTGTTAGTTGAAAGAATTTTTAAATCTTCAATTGTTTTTAAAAACTGAGCTTTATTTTCCTCCAATCTTTTTTGGTTAATAGCGTATCCTTTTATTAAATAATCTTTCAAACGATGCGTGGCCCATTGGCGAAATTGAGTTCCTTTTTTAGAATTTACCCTATATCCAACAGATATTATTGCATCTAAGTTATAAAACTTGATTTTCCTCGTAACATTTCTTTTTCCTTCTTTTTGAACTACCGAGAAAAACTCGGCAGTTGAAGATTCCACTAATTCAGCCTCTTGATAAATGTTTTTCAAATGTAAACCAATCGTGTCAGAATCTTTTTCAAATAATTCTGCCATCTGTTTTTGAGAAAGCCAAACTGTTTCAAACCCAAGGTGAACATCAATTTGAGTTTGATTATCAATTGTTTGGTAGATTATAATTTCATTCATTGTATTGTTAAATTGCTATTAAATCTTCCTGTGTTTTTAAAATTGGGTTTTGTTTTCTTCTAATATATTTTGATTTATCGAATAGCAATGTTTAAACCAGCAATCGAAGCCGAGATACCAGGAATTGTCCATGTTGAGGCGTTGTATAAGCATTTGGTTTAGCTTTTAATTTCTACATATAACAAAGAGCGCGCCCTCTTGTTCGGCGTAAACTTAATTCCTAAATAGGAAACTAACAAATTTAAATGCTGTCAAATTAATATAGAATCGGATTTTATTTAATAATTTTACTATCTAAACAGTTATAACTATGAATATAACCCTTGTTCAATCGCAACTCTATTGGGAAGACATCGAAAAAAATCTTTCTAATTTCGAACAAAAACTTGAAACTGTTGAACAAACAGATTTGATTATACTACCCGAAATGTTCAGTACCGGATTTAGTATGAATGCAGCAGCTCTAGCCGAAACAATGGAAGGCAGCGCTCTTAACTGGATGCGAAAAACTGCTGCAAAAAAGCATGCTGCCATTACGGGAAGTCTCATCATCAAAGAAGATGATAAATTTTACAATCGGCTCTTTTTTATGAGGCCTGATGGCAGTTTCGACCAATACGACAAAAAGCATCTATTCAGTATGGCCCGTGAAGAGGAAACCTACACGGCAGGGACTGCGAAAATTATCATCGAATATTTGGGTTGGAAAATTTGCCCGCTCATCTGTTACGACCTGCGCTTCCCTATCTGGAACAGAAATCTCGAGGATTATGACCTTGCCATTTATGTGGCTAACTGGCCCGACCGACGCTCTTATCATTGGCGAAGCCTACTTACTGCAAGAGCCATCGAAAACCAATGTTATGTTGCTGCGGTGAACAGAGTAGGTACAGATGGAAAAGATTTATATTATTCGGGCTATAGCTCCCTGATAGACCCTGCCGGCGAAATTCTTTACCAAAGAGCCGATTCTGAGGATATTCAGCAATTCGACATCAGTCTTGAACATCTAAAAGAGGTTAGAACTAAACTACCTTTCTTGAAAGACAGGGATGATTTACATTAGATAAAATAATGCTAGGCTCTTCCGTATTCTTTCAAGACTGACATCATTCTTTCACGCACCATTTCTGAAAGTTTTGAAACATCTGCGGAGTTCATTCCTTCAGTAGAGATTGGTTCTGTCCAGACAGCTATGGGCAATCCGGGCGATGCCTGAAAGCTGTAATTTGGATTGATGGTTTTTTCCGAACCAATGATGACCAGCACAGCAATCGGCTTCTGAGCCTCAATAGCCAGGCTGAATGCACCATTATGAAACTTTTTAAGCGGTTCGGGGCCTTTATTACGGGTACCTTCTACATATAAGTGAATGGAGCCTTTTTCCTCCAGATGTCTGCGCATGTTATCCATACTTTTTATGCGACTCTCGGGGCTTTTGCGGTCTACATAGACGTGCATGTTACGCGCAAGATAGCCCACAAATGGGATTTTATCAACCTCTTTTTTGGCTAAAAATGAGAATGGAACTGGGCAGGAGCCCATACAGACTGGAATATCGACCATCGAAAGGTGATTCGATACCAGCACATAAGTCTGTTTTTTATCCAGCTTTTCAGTTCCTCTTGCCCGAACAAAAATACCCATTCCAGCCATGAGTATTTTGCCCCACCATTTTGTTACATAAAAGGTAACTAATACTTTTTTTCTGCCTTTAAAAACATTAAAAACTATAAAATTAATTGGAAAAGCCAGGATGCCCGTAATTAAAAACCAAATCAATACCCAAATAAACCAAATAACTCTAAGGGGCAACAAGGGATAAAACAGTACTGATTTCGTTTTCATTGTTGAATTTTTGTATCAATATAGGCAATAGCTTAAACCGCTTCTTCGGAAATTAGCGGCAAATGTACAAAAAAACTTGTTCCCTTGTTCAATTCACTATCGAAACGTATAGAGCCTCCCAATAAATCGAGATATCTTTTTACAATGGTAAGTCCCAAACCTGTTCCCTGATAATTAATGGCATTGCTTGCTCTGAAGAATCGCTCAAACATATGTGCCTTATCTTCATTAGGAATGCCAATTCCATAATCGGTCACCTCTATCTTCAAAGCATCAGGTAGACAATGTGTTTTCAAAATAATTTCTTTACCCTCAGGTGAATATTTTACAGCATTTGACAAAAGGTTAATTAGAATGTTTTTGAGTGTGTGTTTATCGGCTAAGATCTCAGATTTACCCTTATGACTAAACTCAATGACTTGATCTTGTTGTAATAATGGGTTGAGTTCATCAATTATACTATGAACAAATTCAGAAACATTTATTGTAACAAGCTCTCTTGCCATAAATCCCGATTCTATTTTTTCGAGGGAAAGAAAATCGTTTAGAATATTATTTAAATTATTTACGGCCGATTTTATTCGATCAATGTGTTTAGTTCTTTTTTCAATATCATCAAGTTCAGTATAACGTTCTACAAGCGAAATTGAAGAAAGAATTGTACTTAGAGGTGTTTTGAATTCGTGAGATGCCATCGAAACAAGTTTGCCTTTCAATTGACTCAATTCTCGTTCAATTTCAAATGCTTTTTTCAGTTCATTGTTCGCATAATTCAATTCGGCTGTTCTGTTTTGGACTAGCACTTCGAGATTAGCATTCAATTGTTGAAGTTCGTCTTCTTTTTTTCTTAACTGACGGATTGTTTTAAACTGTTGGATAGCATAACGGATAGAACGGTCGAGCAGGTCGGGATTTAAATCGGCCTTTACCAAAAAGTCAGATGCTCCAGCCTCCAAAGCTTCGAAGTCGAGTTCTCGGTCACCCTGTCCTGTAAGCAGTATGATAGGACCCGATTCAACGACAAAATTCATTTTCTTTAAAAGATCCAAACCACTGTCTTTACCCAATCGGTAATCCAGCAGGAAAACATCGAAGGAATTGGATTTCATTGCATTCAAACCTTCTTCGTAATTGGAAGCCCATTCTAACTTGTAGACATTGACAGGAATTTCATTGATGATCTCCTTGGTCAAAATGTAGTCATCCTCATCGTCTTCAATGAGTAAAATTTTTAAACTATCTTTCATAATATAGGTGTTTTTAATAATGATGGTTAAGGTATTGTAACAATTTCAAACCAGTATTTACCGATATTTTTAGTTATATCAACTAAGGCATAGAAGGTAACAGGCTTTATAATATAAGAATTTACGCCTAAATCGTAGGTTCTCAAGATATCCTCTTCAGCTTTGGAAGTTGTAAGAACGACTACAGGTATGCTTCGAAGTCTTGGGTTGCTTTTTATTTCTTTGAGCACCTCTCTCCCATCCTTTTTGGGCATATTCAAATCTAACAGAATGAGCCCGGGCAGCGGATTTTTTTCAACATCAGTAAATTTGCCAGTGTGATTGAGATAATCCATAACCTCTTGCCCATCAACAACAAAGTGAAGCGGATTCAACAGCCTACTTTCTAGCATGGCATCCTGAATCAACATACGGTCTTCTTCATCGTCATCTGCTATCAAAATTGGAATAATTTTACTATTTCTAATTTCCATATAATAGGTACTGCTTTTAGTTATTAAGATTCTGAATAGATTGGTTTTGATTCAGTGGAATGGTTATTACAAAGGTTGAACCAACATCGAGCGTACTGTATGCTTCGATATCTCCTCCATGGCTGGTTGCAATCCGCTTACAAATTGCTAAGCCTATGCCCGAACCCTCGTACTTACGGCCTTCGAGCCTTTGAAATATTTGAAAAATCTTATCTTTAAATCGGTCATCAAAACCAATACCATTATCTTTGAAATATATCTTGATGCTATTATCGCTACTGAGTTTTGATCCCGGAAAAGAAACCTGTTCTACAATTTCTGAGTGTATTTTTATGTGAGGTGCAACATCAGCTTTTCTGAATTTAATAGCATTGCTAATGAGATTCTGAAAAAGTTGTCTCATTTGGATACTTTCACCCTCAATTGTTGGAAGGTCTCCAATTTCAATCACTGCTTTCGAATCTTCAATTGCAACCTCTATATCAGACAAAACTTCAGCAGCGAGTTGATTGAGATTCAGTTTTTGAAAAGCTTTTGCATTGGTCGATACCCTTGAAAATGAAAGCAAATCATTGATAAGGTTTTGCATTCTCTCTGCAGCGTTTATAATACGTTCGAGATAGTCCATTGACTTATCGTTTAACTGATTCGCTTCTCTTTTTAGACGGTCACCAAAAGCTCTGATTTTTCGTAGCGGTTCCTGTAAGTCGTGAGAAGAAACATAGGCAAAATCCTGTAATTCACTATTGCTGCGCTCAAGCTCCATCGCATATCGCCTGATTTGTTCTTCAGCTGCTCTTTGAGCAGAGAGATCGTGTAAAATACCTGTAAAAATTATTCTGTTATTCAAAATAACTTCCGAGACGCTTAGCTGGATTTGAAAGGTTGATCCATCTTTTCTCAAACCTACTACCTCTCTTCCGATACCAATAACTTTTCGATGCCCGGTTTCCTGATAGTTTCTGAGATAACTATCGTGACGGCTTTTATCGGGGTCGGGCATAAGCATGCTAATATTCTTCCCTATGACTTCTTTTGTATCGTATCCAAACAGTCCGGAAGCAGCAGGGTTCATACTTTCAACAATTCCTCTGTTGTTAATAGTCATAATACCATCGACTGCTGTATTGATGATTGCTTGGAGCCTTGATTCCTTATCTTTCAGTTCTTCACTGCAGTGCACATAGTTACTTCTTAGTTGAAGACTGATTATAAAAAAATCCTCCTCAGGAAGGGGCGCGAGGCAAATTTCAAGAGAAATGCCATTTTTAAGCCGAATCAATTTTGGTTCTCCTATGTCAGGAAAGCTAAACTGTTCAAAAAGGTTGGACAAATGCATCCCAGGTAAATCAAGTACATCAATTTGAATTTTTTCAAACAATATACCTTTTGCATCGACAATTACAAGATCTTTACCTTTTGCTGTGATGATGCCTAGGTTGAGGTAACCGGCAGCTTCTAAAACTTTCATACTTAAAACGATTTTGGGGTGGGGGATCGATGCAAAGCTATAAAGTTTTTTTTAATATTTTAAAATAGTTAACATATTTAGCATAAAAAGGATATATATTCTGCATAAAAAAGCAATGGTGCATGTCAGATCCTAATTTTTTGGTTTTAAATCCATTATATTTTAAATTTATTAATATTTGATTATAAACTTTTTCCTAAGAAAACACCACAACTAATAATAAACTAAAAAAATAAAGCTGTACACTACTTTTTCAAATCATTAAAAAGTTTTAATCCTTAAGCTGATTTTTTAGTAAATAAGCAACAAATTCAGTTTTAGACAGTAAGAAAAAAATAAAATTATTGCCAAATTAAATTTTGTAGTAGTACGATTGATTTATAGCAGAGAATTAGATTACGACCCAAAAAGAGAATTATTAATTTCTTCAATAAAAAAATCGAATTTATATTAGGGGTAAATCTTTTTTTTTGCATCTTTATGTTAACCAAACCCAAGCGCCATGTTTTTTGTAAACCTATCAACAGTTAGTTTGTCAGTCCTACTGATGATTTCCAGCCTTTGTTTCGCTCAGGACTGGACACTTGAAAGAGACCGTGCAGGTGTAAAAATTTACACCCGATACGTTAAAGGTTGGGACCTGAAACAGTTTAAAGGAATTGTTAATATAAGAACAAACATCAAAACGGTAGAAAAGACACTCCGAAATGATGTTGGCAGAGACAATTGGATGTACAACACCTACGACTCGAAAGATGTCAAAAAAGTGTCAGATAATGAAATTTACGGCTATTCTCGTGTCGACGCTCCCTGGCCCGTGTACGACCGCGACAATGTCACCAAATACACTTATAAAAAAATCTCTGATACCGAAATGTATGTCTACATCAACAATGTGACCGGTATTGTACCGGAAAAAAGTGGCATTGTGCGTATAAAAAGAATGGATGGTTACTGGCATTTCAAAGAAACCAGCGCAGGTAATGTACAGGTTACACAATTGGCTGTGGCCGAGGCTGGCGGTTCTATCCCTGCATGGCTTGCCAACAGTTCCATCATCGATTCTCCCTACAATACCCTGCTCAACCTTAAAATTTTAATTGAAAACACCCCATCTCTGCATGTCAGAAACTAAGGGTCTTTATCGTACAGTTTTTTCATAATTAGTTTTTTAGTTGAAATCAGGCTTTAGGGCCTGATTTTTTTATGTTTAAAAAAAAGCTGTTGAATTGAATTAGTTTCTGGCTCAATTGGCTTGTTTATTGCGGCATTTTTTTGCAAATTTGCAATATGAAAACATTTGCCTTAAGCCTCATAGCCTGCTTTATGCTGGCAGCTCCTTATTACGGATTTTCTCAGTACGATGATGAAGTCCGTGATGCTGAAATAATTGATAATGATAAGAAGCCCAATCGCGGCATGCGTGAGAAAAAGCCATTGAAACTGGATAATTTCTTTGTCGGGTCGGGTGTGGGTCTGAACTTTGGGGGTAATTATTTCCGTTTCGATGTTTTACCCTATGTCGGTTACAGATTAGGCGATGCTATCGCACCTGCAGTCGGTGTAGATTATACCTTTTTTTATGATTTTTCCACTCAGTCGGAGCTTAATATATGGGGACCAAAAGTTATATTAAAACTAAGACCTTTTAAAGCTTCGAGACAATTACAGGGATTTTACCTATACGGAGAATACGCCCATCTGATAGTGGATGCAAAAGCTGGCTCCAGTACGCTAAGAGCCTTTCAACCACGAGAAAATGTCGGTTTTGGCTGGACAACCAATTTTGGCAAAGGATCTGGAATGACCTCTGAATTTCTGTACGATTTGTACAATATAATTCACAAACCTAATGTTTCGATTTTCAACAATCCATTCAGTTACCGAATAGGTTTTTACTACGGTTTTTAAACGCACATTAAATGTCCTTAAGATACAGACAGATTTGGATTAGCTTAATGCTGATTTTATTATTTTGTTCCAAATCAGGCATTGCACAGTTCGAGGAGCATATTTTCAGCTCAGCCGATGAAACTATGCCCTACCAGTTGATGAAACCCTTGAACTTTGATAGTTCAAAATCTTATCCGCTTATTTTATTCCTGCATGGTTCCGGCGAAAGAGGCCACGATAATAAAAGGACGCTTACTCATATTGAGTCACTTTTAACTGCTGATAGTAACCGCATTAACTTTCCTGCATTTGTGCTGGTTCCGCAATGTGATACCGGACATCGTTGGGTAGAAGTTGATTGGAAGGCGCTTTCACATACACAGCCCACTGAGCCTTCAAAATACATGCGACTTAGCATAGAACTGCTCCATGAAATTGAAAGCCGTTTTCCAATCGACCCCAAAAGAATTTATGTCACAGGCCTTTCGATGGGCGGCTTTGGTACCTGGGATATTATTGCCCGACTTCCGAATAAATTTGCAGCAGC
>JBIPOO010000145.1:0-9585 GCA_044379045.1 Saprospira sp. | reverse complement strand
CTACAACTAATATTTGAGAAATAGATATGATGCTTGTTAGTAACTTTTATTCAAGCCCTTCCATATTTCCTTCAACTCGCCTGCTTTTACATGCATGTGTACAATTTTTCCTTTTTTATCAAGTAGGATAAGCAGGGGAGGCTGACCCGCTTTCTGAGAAAAAGAACGACGGGTTGTGGCTTTTGGGTCGGTAAAATGTATAAAAACGGAATCTGTGAGCAGATTCAATGGATCCTTTACATAGGACCAAAATTTCTCAGTCTCTTCTGCAAAGGGGTAAATGCTGACAATCTTCAGCCCTTTGGGTTTTTCATCGGCCAGAAATTTATCAATTTTACTGAGGGACTTTTGGCAATGGCTGCATTTGTAATGCCAGAAAATGAGCAGGAAATAATTGGCATCGATACTATCGATATTTATTTTCTCCCCGTCTTCTTCGTAAAGCAATAATTGCGGAGCTGCATCACCAGCTTTCAACTCAAAATCCTGAGCAGACAGTGATGCGGCACCGACTAATATAAAAATATAAAGAAAAATTTTGCTCATAACTATGGTTTAAAACATCAGAGCAAGAGTTGTTCCAATTTTTAGAAAGGAAGATCGTTATCCGATCCGTCAGTTGGATCTACCGGTGGTGGAGGATTGTAGCCGCCGCCATTATTGCCTGCGCTGCTTCCGCCTTGTCCGTCAATTTTCCATGCCTGCAGATTTACAAAATATTTTCCCTGCCACTCACTGCCTCTGATATTGAAAGAGACTTTTATTTTGTCGCCTTCTTTATAGCTGTCGAGCAGTTGGCATTTATCTTGAGTGAGTTCCATTTTGATTCGTTGAGGATAAGAACCGTCTTGAACTTCAATTACAAATTCTCTTTTTTGGAAACTGTCTTTTACTTTTTGGGTGTCAAATTTTTTGAAGATGGTTCCTTCCAATTCCATTGCCATAAAATGTTTAGTTTTGAGGTTAAATCAATTTGTATTTTTAATATCTTTACTACAAAGATAGGGCTGTTGTTTTTATTAATCCACTCTTTTTTGAAGCTTGAAGGAAATTATTTAAAAAATACAGAAAAAATATTTTTGAACCCCTTTTAAACTACGAATATGAAACAGGTAAATTTGAAATCAATTCCTCAAAACATTGAAGCCTTTACTCAAACAAGAAATGAAATTGCCAATTCGCCCGAGGGAGGCGCTGCTACTTTTGTTCTTGCAATGATACTTTTCGAAAAGGACAGAAAAATGGGAACAGATGCACTTACTATGGTGCTCGACCGATCGAATTTGGTAGAGTCTATGAATGGTTACAAAGGTTTTAGTCCGGGGCAAAGTATTAAATACCATATTGGACGTTTCGATACTAAGCCTTATTGGGGACGATCTTATATCTTGGGTACAAGCCCTGAAAATGCTTACGCATTGCCAGAACAACTCAATGTGGAAACCCTTCGAAATGCAACAAGTGAACAAAGTAACGGGGATGTTAAAATTTTTATAAAATGCACCGGTGCCGATAGTCACAGACCTATAACTTTGCGTGTAAATGACAAAGGAATCTGGAAAGCAGTTGAATGCAGTTCGATGTTTCTGGACATGAGAGCTCCACAGCAGATTATTTCAGACGATTTGTAAAATATAGTAGCACATAAATTAATGAGAAAACAGGTCAGCAAATTTGATCTGTTTTTTTTATGCTGTTTTACACCTGGGGAATTTTTAATGAGAGATTCTCTATGAAAAATTTAATCTATAAGTTATAAATCTCAATTTTACCCATAAAGTTTAAAGTAAAGATTAGAAATTCACTTTTTCAAAAAGTAAAATTTGAATTGATATACTTTATAGTTTCCGAAAACTAATAGTTAAAACCATTTACTGCACTTTAATCTATCAGAGAAAGCTGAATTCTATCTCTATCTTTATCAATGCTCACAACGGTCACCTCCAGTTCCTGACCCAGTTTTAAAACCTCGTTCGGATCCTGAATAAATTTGTGGCTCATTTTCGATTTGTGAATCAGGCCATTCTGTTTGATTCCGATATCGACAAAGGCACCGAAGGCAGCAATATTAGTGACAATGCCGGGCAGTGACATGCCCTCACTGAGGTCATCGATACTTTTGATATTTGCAAACTCAAAAGCGCGTTTTGTTTCGCGTGGGTCTCGACCGGGCTTTTCAAGTTCTTTTACGATGTCGTGTAGGGTGGGGAGGCCAAATTTATCATTGACATATTTTCTCAACTCGATTTGTTTACGCAATTCGGCCGATTTGATAAGGTCTTCCACCTTTGCGTTCAAATCTTTGGCCATTTGTTCTACCACAGAATAAGCCTCGGGGTGCACAGCACTATTATCCAATGGATTTTTGGCCTGACGGATGCGTAAAAACCCCGCCGCCTGTTCAAAGGCCTTATCGCCCAAGCGAGCTACCTTATTCAGCTCCTTGCGACTTTTGAAAGCACCATTTGTTTTGCGGTATTCCACAATATTGTGCGCCAATGAAGGACCTAAGCCAGATACATAAGTCAAAAGATATTCGCTGGCTGTGTTAAGGTCAACTCCAACTGCGTTTACACAGCTTTCAACTACAGCATTCAATTTATTTTGTAACTTTTTTTGATCAACATCGTGCTGGTATTGACCCACACCAATGGATTTAGGATCTATCTTGACCAATTCGGCAAGGGGGTCAACCAAACGGCGGCCTATCGAAACAGCGCCGCGTACAGTCACATCTTCATTTGGAAATTCCTTACGGCCAATTTCGGATGCTGAGTAGATAGATGCTCCGCTTTCGTTGACCAAGAAGATACTTATCTTTCGATCTCCGAATTTTAAACCTTTTACAAAGGCTTCGGTTTCGCGACCTGCAGTACCGTTGCCAACTGCAATGGCTTCGATTTTATGTTTTTCGACCAGCGATAAAACCTTGTGCGATGCATCGAGTGTTTTATTGTGGGGTGGAGTGGGGTAGATGATTGTATTTTCGAGCAGATCACCTGTTTCAGAAAGACAGACTAGTTTGCAGCCGCTAGCATAACCAGGGTCGAGGGCCAAAACTCTGCAACTCCCAAGGGGCGATGCCAACAACAGTTGCCGCAGATTTTCAGCGAAAATATGAATAGAATAATCATCGGCTTTTTCCTTAGCAGCATTCAAAAATTCGGTGCTGATTGAAGGACGCATCAGCCTTTTATAGGCATCTTCAATAGCATCGAGCAAATGTTCCTCAAGTTCCTCGGGACAATTTCTACGAATGAAAAAGCCATCCATATCCTGTAGCACAGATTCCTCATTAGGAGCCAGATTGAATCGAAGAAATCCTTCTGATTCTGCTCTAAGAATGGCGAGCAGCTGATGCGGCTGTACCTTGTTCAATGGCTTGTCAAATTCGAAATAATCTTTATAATTGGCAGCCTCCTTTTCTTTGTCCTTCACTAACTCTGCCACAAATCGGGCCCTTTTTTCAAAATGCTCACGCACAATTGCACGACCCTTTTCATGCTCATTGACCCTTTCAGCAATAATGTCTCGGGCGCCTTCGAGCGCTTCCTCTGCAGAAAATACCTGTTCATTGATAAATTTTTCTGCTTCTTTTTCTATGGTTCGGGTCTTCTGTTCCCAAATGAGGTCGGCCAGTGGTTCAAGGCCCTTTTCACGAGCCTTTTGTGCGCGGGTTTGTCTTTTTTTCTTGTAAGGCAGGTATATATCTTCCAGCAGATTCAAATCGAAGGTTGTTTTGATTCTGTCGGCCAGTTCATCTGTTAGTTTGCCCTGTTCTTCAATGGCTTTGAGTATGGTAGCCTGTCTTTTTTCAATTTCTTCCTGTCTTTCCCATTCGTCTCGGATGGCCATTATCTGTACCTCGTCCATGCCGCCGCTCTGTTCTTTGCGGTAGCGTGCGATAAATGGAATGGTAGATCCTTCTTTTAAGAGGTCAATTACTTTAGAAACTGCCTGAGCGTTTAGGTTGAGGATGGATGCTATGCGTTGTATCATGATTTGGAAGGTAGAAATTTGAAATAAGAAGGCAAGAAAGATCAAGGCTATAAGACACTTAGATGTTAAGTTTAAAGTCTGCATGTCTAAAATCCCCTGTCTTTCTCCCGCAAAGATATGCCCTTTGAATCAAAATTGCAAGTTGAAAAGTAAATGGCTTTTTACTCGCGCATTTCCTGACTATATTTTAAGGCTCATAAAATTGATTTTTACTTTTTGTTTGAACAATTTTTGATTTTTAACCATTAAGATATATTTAAAACTTAGTTGAATTGATTTTTTTTCATTGAGATTTAAACATCAAATTTGATAAGTTTTGATAACTGTTATTTTTAAATTTTGTGCAACACAAACTTAAACAAAAATTAATTTAAAGTTCATCATGGTTATGATTCTGAAAGCTATTTGTATATTTGCGCAGTATTTGAAAACCACATCCAAAGCAACCAATTATTAACAAAGGAAAAAGGAAAATTAGAATAAAACTCAAGATTTTCCAGCTTTCTTTATCTAATTAAACTATGCCAAAGGTATCCAAAAGAGGCGAAAATGCACCCGCTTCACCCATCAGAAAATTAGTTCCTTTTGCAGAAGCGGCAAAAAAAAGAGGCGTTACAGTTTATCACCTCAACATAGGACAACCGGATATTTTAACACCCGAAATCGGGATGAAAGCAGTGCGCGAAGCCGATATCAAAGTGTTGGAATATAGCCACTCGGCAGGTATTGAATCTTACCGTCGCAAACTGGCCGATTTTTACGGAACCTATGGAATTTCACTCACGCACAACGATATTATTGTCACCAACGGAGGTTCCGAAGCATTGATGTTTGCCATGATGACCTGTATGGATCATGGAGATGAACTCATTGTTCCAGAGCCTTTTTACGCCAATTACAATGGCTTTGCCGAAAGTTTGGGCATTGTCATTAAAACCATCACCGCGAAAATAGAAACAGGTTTTGCACTGCCCCCTGTATCAGAATTTGAGAAGGTAATCAGCGAAAAAACCAAGGGTATTTTAATCTGTCATCCCGGCAATCCAACCGGCTATCTGTACAGTAAAGCAGAACTCTTAGCTTTGGGCGAAATTGTGAAAAAACACAATCTTTTCCTTTTCTCCGACGAGGTGTACCGCGATTTTATCTACGATGGTTGCGAACATACCTCGGTACTTAGTCTTCCGGGCCTGGATGAAAATACAATTATGATCGACTCGGTTTCGAAACGCTACTCGGCCTGCGGGGCACGTATTGGTGTATTGGTTACCAAAAATAAAGAAGTATACGCTGCTGCTATGAAATTTGCGCAAGCCAGACTCAGCCCATCCACACTAGGTCAGATTCTATCCGAGGCATTGTGCGAAACGCCAAAATCCTACTTCGACGAGGTCAAAAAAGAATATGACAAGCGCCGAATGATTGTGGTAAATCGTCTGAAAGCCATGCAGGGCGTTGTTACACCTACGCCAAACGGAGCTTTCTATGTGATGATACAATTGCCGATTGATGATAGCGACAAATTCTGTCAATGGTTGCTCGAATCATTTGAACATAATAAACAAACGCTCATGATGGCCCCAGGAACTGGTTTTTATGCTACAGACGGATTGGGTAAACAGGAGGCAAGATTGGCTTATGTATTGAACGAGAAAGATTTACATGCTGCAATGGATTGTCTGGAACAGGCTTTGAAAGTTTATCCCGGCAGAACAGTAAATGCAACAGCGGATTCTAAGGTAAATTAACAAGGGGGCGAAAGTTGAAATCCAATTTCAGGCTTTCGCCTTTTCAATTATAGCATTTTTTAATTTTCATAACAGGATTTTCAGGACAGAAGACCATTATCAACTGCCAAAAATCCAGAAACATCTAACAAAAAATGAAGCAAGTAGGAACTAAAAACCCTAAAGCCGATTTGGCTGCTTATGGCATTCACAACTACGCCACCGCTTACTGGAACCTCAATGTTCCACAATTGGTAGAACATACAATTGCCTTGGACGAGGGTGTTTTGGCCGATAATGGTGCCCTGGCTATAATGACCGGTGAATACACCGGCCGTTCGCCCAAAGATAAATTCATTGTGAAAGATGAAGTTACCGAAAATAGTGTAAACTGGGGAGAAATCAATATTCCCTTCGATGCACAACGTTTCGAGGATATTTATGAAAAAATGACAGCTTACCTTCAGGGTAAAAATCTTTTCATTCGCGATGGTTTTGCCTGTGCGGATGAAAAATATAAACTTTCGCTGCGCGTTATTGCCGAAAAACCATGGTCGGCCATGTTTGCTTACAATATGTTTATGCGCCCAACTGCCGAGGAAATGCTGACCATCGAACCTGAGTGGACAATTATTTGTGCGCCTGGTTTTTATGCAGTACCTGAGTTGGATGGTACGCGCAAACACAATTTTGCCATCATCAATTTTGGTCGTAAAACTGTACTTATTGGTGGTACCGGCTACACCGGTGAAATCAAAAAAGGTATCTTCACTATCCTCAATTTTGTATTGCCACATCAGCGTGGTGTTTTATCAATGCACTGCTCCGCCAATGTTGGTACTGAAGGCGACACGGCAATTTTCTTTGGTCTCTCAGGTACTGGAAAAACTACCTTGTCGGCCGATCCAAACCGTGGTCTAATTGGTGACGATGAGCATGGCTGGTCAGAAGATGGTGTTTTTAATTTTGAAGGTGGTTGCTACGCAAAATGTGTCGACTTGACCAAAGAAAAAGAACCACAAATCTGGGATGCGGTAAAATTTGGTTCACTACTTGAAAATATTGGTTTCCACGAGGGCACCAGAACAGTTGACTATACCAATGTAGGTATCACTGAAAATACCCGAGTGTCTTATCCGATACATTATATCGACAATGCACTGCAGGTTTCCAAAGGCGGCATTCCAAAAAATATTTTCTTCCTTACAGCCGATGCATTCGGTATTCTGCCTCCAATTTCAAAATTGACAAAGGCACAGGCGATGTATTATTTCATTTCGGGATATACCGCCAAGGTTGCGGGAACTGAAATGGGGGTAACCGAGCCACAAGGCACTTTCTCTGCTTGTTTTGGAGCAGCATTCCTTCCTTTACATCCTGCTAAATATGCCGAGATGTTGGGCGAATTGATTACCAAAAATGAAGTGAACGTTTGGTTGGTGAATACCGGCTGGACAGGTGGAGCCTATGGCACCGGCAGTCGTATCAAGTTGTCTTATACACGCGCCATCATCACCGAGGCGCTGGTAGGAAATCTCGATGCTGTTGAGTACGAAACCTTGCCAGTGTTTAACCTCTCAATGCCAAAGGCTTGTCCTGGTGTTCCAACCGAAATATTAAATCCACGCAATACCTGGGCAGATAAAGGAGCATATGATGCCAAAGCACAAGATCTTGCTGTGAAATTTGTCAATAATTTCGAGAAATATAGGGCTCAGTCAAACGAGGAGATACTTTCTGCTGCGCCTAAGGCAACGGTTACTATGTAGAAGAGGAAAGTTTTTTTATTAAACCACCAAAATAAAAAAAATTACAGGCAATTGTACACTAACAGTTGCCTGTTTTTTATTATGGCTATTGCAATTTAGTACCAAAATCTATATCTTTGGTAAAGAAAATAAATGATTATGGCATTAAAAGACAAATATATAAATCCACTTACTGATTTTGGTTTCAAAAAACTGTTTGGAGAGGAGGTGAATAAAGAATTGCTGATTGATTTTTTGAATCAGTTATTACCCCAAAAGCATCTGATTAGTAATTTGACCTATAAAAAAAGTGAATATTTGCCAAGCAACGAATATGACAGAAAAGCGATTTTTGACCTTTATTGCGAAAGCGAATCGGGAGAGAAATTTATTGTTGAAGTACAGCGTGCTAAACAAAATTATTTTAAAGACAGATCTGTTTATTATTCATCTTTTCCAATTCAACAACAGGCAGTAAAGGGCAATGATTGGAATTTTAAATTGGATGCGGTGTATACTATTGGAATATTGGATTTTATTTTTGATGAAGACAAAGATGATAAACAATACATTCATACTGTACAGTTAAAAAACCAAAAAAACAAGGTTTTTTATGATAAGCTCACTTATATCTATATAGAATTGCCAAAGTTTGAAAAGAATGTAGAAAGCTTGGAAACTAAAATAGAAAAATGGCTATATGTATTTAAACATTTGGCGAAGCTACAGAACAGACCACATGCCCTCCAGGAAAAAATTTATGAAAAGCTATTTGCTGCTGCCGAAATTGCTAAATTTTCCAAACAAGAACGAGAAATGTACGAGGAAAGCTTAAAATTTTACCGTGATATCAAAAATGTTGTTGATACTGCATTTGACGATGGCAAGTCATTAGGGAAAATAGAAGGGAAAATAGAAGGTAAAATAGAGCAGAATTATGAGTTGGCTAAAAAACTTAAAGAAAAAGGTTTGCCAATGGAGTTGATCATAGAAGTCACAGGGCTAACAGCTGAAGAAATTGAAAAATTATAAAATATCGAAATTGATTTAAAAAGTTTCCGGTTTTCTGTTTTTAATAAAAGTAAAACACTTTTTTTGGTACTTTTACATCGTAATTTTTTTTATTTTGGATTATGCAATTTCTATATCAAAAGTTCATCAACTCGCTACCTATCAATGATAGTCAATTGGCAGACAGGAATGTACATTTATTCAATAAGGTTGAACTATTGAGTTTAAGGAAAATATATCGTCAAACACTTTTACTAACAGCAATAACCGGAGGGATTTGTATAGTCTCATATTATATTCCCACGTACATCTTTGAATCACTTTTTCTAACAAGAATTCCTGTAAAAATCTTTGGACTTGCCATAGAAATAGGGGTATATGAATTGCTATGGTGTTTGATTATGACAATTATTGAAATTATCGTGTTGACATTGATACACTTGAGAATGACTCATCAGATTTCAGTTATATCCGGACTTTTGACCACTCAAAATAAAAATGAAGTATTGGGCGACATCCTGAAAATGGGAACCGGCGCCAAGGATAAATCGATTGTGAACTATGGTTTAAATCCCATAAAAGATGTAAGCAGGCTATACCTCATGGCCATTAATGCACTCTACATTTTCAAGGCATTTTTATCCAATCAGCTTTTGCGGCTGATACTGAGACAATTTATCGCCCGCTACTTGTTTAAGTATTTTCTCGATCTGATTGGCACGCCCATTTATATGTTATTCAATGCACTAAATTCCCATTTAGTGTATGGAAATATTATTGCCACCATTATGGGCAAGCAAATTATCAGTATTTATACCAAAGATTTGCACTCATTTACACTAAATGATGCTGAAAAGGAACTTGTCTACGATGCGCTTCACCTTGTGGTTATTTCCAAAAAAGATTTTAATTACAACCATGGAGCCCTTGCCAAAGCCATTTTGGAAACTTTGAAGATAAAAGCAGTCAAAGAGCATGATTTCAAAGAAGAAGATCTCAAGAATTTAAATAAATTTAGTCCCGCTGTTCAAAAACTTGTCTTTGATATTGTGGTTTTGGGATATGTTTTGGATGGTAAAATCTCGTCGCGTGAGCAAAAA
>JBIPOO010000144.1:0-9589 GCA_044379045.1 Saprospira sp. | reverse complement strand
ATTATTGAAAAATATCTCAGAAAAGAAATACAGAGTGAAATGCGAAAGTTATTAGAAAAGTCAATGATTGAATCGAATCTGATGGATAAGTGGCAGAAGCCAATGCAAAAACCTGTAAATCAGCAAAATAATTAATAATAGCTGTATGAATAAAGAAATTTATAATATAAATTCTTCTGTTAGAACTGAAATACAGGGAGAATTACTCAGAATCGCTGAGGATAACAATATCAGGATTTTATATGCCTGCGAGAGTGGAAGTCGCGCATGGGGCTTTGCTTCGCCCGAAAGTGATTATGACATCAGATTCATTTTTCTGCATCCCACCAGCTGGTATCTGTCGGTTTTACCCCAAGATGACGGCATGGATCTTTTTATTGATAAAGAATTGGATATCAATGGATGGGACATTAGAAAGGTACTCAGACTGATGATGAAATCCAATATAACAGCTTACGAATGGTTACAGTCGCCTATAGTATATCAGACCGATGAAGATTTCAAAGCAGCGATCTCGTCATTATCCCAACATTTTTTTCAGGCTCGTTCAAGTATTCAGCAGTACCTTTCTCTTGCAGGAAATGCCTTTAGGAGAATAAGCGAGGAGTCGGAAATCAACGTTCAAAAATATTTATACGTAATGCGGCCACTTTTGGCAGCAATGTGGATTGCTCAGTACAAAAGCGCAGCCCCAATGACCTTTGCAGAGTTATTACCCCTTTTAAAACCATTTTCGAATATTGAAGCAATTGTTTTAAAGCTTTGGGAAAAGGCATTATTACCCAATGAAAAAAATATCATCAAACCAATTCAGGAGCTGAACGATTTTATTCAGAAAGAGATCATAAAATGCAACAATATTGCCGACGCAATGGAAGAAAGTGCCGTGAGGACCGATATGCTTGATGCTTTTTTTAGAATGGTGATTCAAACATATAATGGAGATTATTAAGTGATTTGGCATGTCAAAAACAGTAAGAAATCAACTTTTTGAAATAAAGAGCTACGACCCGCTCACCATCATACTCTGTTTGCTGCTTATGCTTACGGGCTGGTTGATGATTTTTGCATCTGAATATAACCCCGACACCTTCAGCAGTATCTTTAATTTTGAAAAAAGCTATGGTAAGCAGTTGCTTTGGATAGCCTTAGGACTTCTTACGATGATTTTTTTACAGTTTATCGAAGGGCGATTTTATCAAAATATAGCATTTATACTACTAGGTATCTCATTATTTCTGCTGCTGGCTGTATTATTCACCAAACCTGTGAATGGCGCTACTTCCTGGTTCGATTTGGGTGGTTTCCGATTCCAGCCCTCTGAATTTGCAAAAACGGCTACTGCTTTGGCCCTGGCCTCTCTACTTAGCCTTCCGGATATAAAAATGCAGGATTTTAGCGGTAAAACTCAGGCTTTGCTTATACTGGGTGTTCCTACTCTTTTGGTTTTACTACAGAATGATACAGGTTCAACTTTAGCATACTTGTCTTTCTTTCTGGTGCTTTATCGTGCTGGATTTACATCAACATTTTTTCTTGCAGGCATTTTCATTTTCTTTTTATCAATTGCATCATTGATGTACGATCAGGTTTGGGGAATTTTGCATTTAATGCTTTTCTTAGGAAATTTTATTTTGCTCAGATTTTGGAAAAAAGACGAAAGATTTGGCTTGGCCTTTATTATAATAAGTCTGATAATTTGGTATTTATATGCTGCTTCAATTCAAATGCTGCTGATAATTCAATTAGTTTTTGCTTTAATTTTTATCATATTGAATCTTGTAAAAAGGAATTGGCAGATTACGGTCATTACAACAGCAGTAATTTTAATTGCATTTATATATAGCTTGTCGGTCAACTATCTTGTAAATAATATTTTGAAGGAACATCAGCAGGAGCGTATCTGGGTTTGGCTAAGGCCTGAAAAATGCGACCCGCTTGGCTCTCTGTACAACCTGGAACAATCGAAATATGCCATTGGATCGGGAGGTTACTTTGGTAAAGGCTTTTTGGAAGGCGAGCGTACAAAGCTCGATTATGTTCCTGAGCAGTCGACCGATTTTATTTTTTGTACTGTTGGTGAAGAATGGGGATTTTTTGGCAGTTTTATCGTAATTGCCATGTTCATTACGCTCCTTTTAAGAATTCTTTTTTTGGCAGAAAGGCAGCGGTTCAGTTTTGCTAAGTTTTATGCCTATGGAGTTGCGTCAATACTATTATTTCATATTTTTGTGAATATAGGAATGACCATTGGCGTTTTACCTGTTATTGGTATACCGCTACCATTTATCAGTTATGGCGGATCCTCTATGATTTCATTTAGTATCATGATCGGCATTTTGCTCAAACTCGACAGTGAAAGATCATCTGCTTACCGTTAAAAAAAATTGTAGTGTTAAGATTTCAGTTAATCAGAATTTTACAGCTTACAGCAGCTATATTATTGGCAGGAAGGGCCTGGCAGCATCTTTTTTGGGATGCACCCTATCAACATTTTTTCTCCGGCGAGACAGGTTTTACCGATTGGTTCAGCGATAAACTTACCACAGTCATGGGTTGGTTCTATCTTTTTGGGGTTGTTTTTTGTTTTACTTTAGATAAAAGAGATACGCGCTGGGGGAATATTTTTGTTTTTTATTCAGCTGCCTTACTACTACTTGCACAGCTTTACCGCATTTCGAATGCTTTTGAAATACCAACCCTGCTGCTTTACAGCTCGCAATTTGCTACACCGTTGATTTATTATCAGTTGCAGTTTACCAAAATTCCGATTGGCAGGATAATGAACACACTAAAATTGAGCTTAACGCTTACCTTAGGTGCTTATGCATGGTATGCCTCCGGAATTTATTACGGGCATAAAGTTGCTTGGATAGAAGGGTTAAATAATGCTTTTGGCACGGGAAGCAACAGCGCCGCTTTGTTTTTGTATGCCCTCGCTGCTTTCGAAATTATTATTATTTTGGTTTTGTGGGTAAAACCACTCCAAAAAATAGCTTTTGCAGGCATCTTATTTTGGGGTATTTTACTCATGATTGCCTCTGTTGCCCTGTTCTTTATGGAACATCCGCATTGGCAGTCGGGAGTACGCTCTGCATGGGAATTGCTCTGTCTGGTTCCAAATGCAGGCTTGTCCTATGCAATTTGGAAATATGTCAATGAAAAGAAAAAAGAAGAAGATTTTTAAACATGAATTTCGAAACGCATATTGGAACCGATATCCACGAGGCTGCTGCTTACCTAAATAGTAATGAAATTGTTGGCATACCTACCGAAACTGTGTACGGACTTGCCGCCAATGCCCTGAATGAGCAGGCTGTATCGAAGGTCTTTGCGGCAAAAAAACGTCCGCTATACAACCCGCTTATTGTTCATATCAAGGACATCTCCGAAGTTGAGAAATATGCTGCCGAGGTGCCAGCGTTGGCTTATGAACTTTTCGAGACCTTTGCTCCAGGGCCACTGACTATTATTCTGCCCAAAAAAGATATAGTACCCGACATTACCACAGCTGGAAAACAGGATGTTGCCTTACGCATACCCAATCATCCGCTCAGTTTAGCACTGTTAGAAATACTCGATTATCCCCTTGCGGCTCCCAGCGCAAATCCTTTTGGTTATATAAGTCCTACCAGTTCCGATCATGTGTACAAACAACTAAAAGGCAAAATTCCCTATATTTTAGATGGCGGGTCCTGTAAAAGTGGTTTAGAATCGACCGTTATTGCTTTTAGAGAAAATAAGGCATATTTGCACCGTTTAGGAGCATTAGGGATTGATGAGTTAAAAAAAATAATTCCGAATATCAGCTTTGAAACCAAAGATGACAATGCTCCTGTTTCTCCCGGTATGCTGAAGCAACACTATTCGCCTAATACCATATTGGTGCAAAGTAAAAATATTGACCAATTGATACTTGAACAGCGGGACAAGAAAATTGGCATCATCAGTTTTCAAAAAAACTATCCCATCGATGCTGATAAATTAGTTATTTTGAGCCCAAGTGGTGATTTGAACGAAGCGGCAAGTAGGCTCTATGCTGCACTTCATTATATGGATGCGCTCGATATTGATTTAATTTTGGTTGAATTTATGCCTGAAGAGGGCATTGGGGTAGCAATGAACGACCGTCTGGAAAGGGCTGCATCTAAGTTCATAAAATAAAAAAACCGCATTGCTGCGGTTTCAAATAGATAATTTAAAGTATTATTGCTTCAATGCTGAAATCTCAGGCAGCAGTGTAGCTGCTTTGCCTTGATAAGGATGATTTTCTGTTTCAGAAATCTTTTTGAGTATTTCTGTTGATTTTTTAACATTCATATCTTTCAGGTAGGACAATGCTAAGTACCATTCGGCAGCATCTTTATAATTACCGCTGTTTTCCTCGGCTAAAATTTCAGAAAAATAGGTAATTGCATCTTTTGTGCTACCACTAAAAAGGTGTGAAAGTGCCAAATAAAGTTTTATTTCGGTAGTTTTGTGCCTTTCATCTGCTTTGCTGTAATATTCTTTCAAATGCTTCAGTGCTTCGTCGTACTTTTTCTCATTGTAAGAAACGATGCCTTTATCTTTAACATCCTGAAAGGGATCAGCAGCATCTCCTGTACCAGATCTTGTATTCATTTGAATTGCTGTGTAGTGATCTGCATTCGCCGCAAAAAGTTGATCGCTCTTTGAAGAACCCAGGTTCTGAAAAAGCATATAACTTAATGGAAGCATTAGTACGAGAATAACTGCAGCCGCAGCCAAACGGTTTCTAGAAACGAAAGAAGTGATAGATAAAACTTTTGTTTCTTTTTTGTTTGTTGCAACGACTTCCTTGACACATTCCTGTTCCCATTCATTTATTTGGGTTTCTAAATTTTCAAGTTGAATACTATTGAAACCTTTGTATAAATCAAGCAGCCCTTCTGCTTCATTTTTCAAATCAGGGTTTTCTAAAATAGAAGATTCTATTTCTTTTTTATCGCTATCAGATAATTTTCCTTTATGATAAAGTTCAAGTTTTTCGATTTGATCTTGAGTGAGCATGGGTATTTATTGAGAATTTTTAAAATTGAAAATTAAGCTTATCGAATGTATAATGAAGCTATTTGCTCTTTTGTTACCGCTAAGGTATAATTTTTTTTAATTTTTTAAAAATTTGTGAATTTAGTTTAAAACAAAGACCATTAAAGCTAAATTATTTACATTCAGGGTTGATGCCCAAAACGTAAACTTTTACCACCTGTATATCTTTTGCCGTTTCTGAACCGAGAAATCCTTCTATATCGGCATCCTGAATTTCCTTTCGATACTTTTCTACCAATTCTCTGGAAATAGGCATATAGGACCAATGCCATTTTTCCTCCGTGTAACCTTCGGGCCTATCTGGTCCCATTTTAGAATAAGGCTGACAAAATCCGTATTCATGTGCATGTTTAACAAGCCAGTTATAAGTTTTTACACCTGTTGGGGTTGACCAATATGCTGGTTCCACATCATTGATATCGATATCTGTTCCCCAGTGGTGGCGCGAGGTACTGGGCATGGAACTGACTTCCAGAATCTTTAGGGCGCGGTCTTTACCTTTTAGATTTTCGGGTAGATAAGCGCCGTTAGATGCTTGTTTGCCGGTCCATTTTCTCTCCCAGATTGCTTTTTGTGCGTCAAATGGTCTAGTGGCTGAGAGAATCTTAAGTACAATTCCTTCCTTTGCTGCCGCATCAAACATTTGACGGTATTTCTCCAATGCTTCTTTACGCATGTACATCACATTGTTTGGATACAATGAAATGTTAGCAGGAATGGGTGCAAAACGATCGTCTTTTAGCGGGTCGAACTTGCCCATCAGATACTTTTTTTCGATAATTGACTTTACCTTTTCTCTGTCCTCGGCACTTAGGTTTGGATCAATATTGTATTTTAGGTTGGGATCGGTACTATCTGAAGATGTTTCAATTGTTTTATCTGTTTTTGCATTTGGTTGGCTGTCTGCAATACTGCAGGCGTAAAAACAAAACAAAACAGCTATGTAAAACAGCAAGGATTTCATGCGCATTATTTTATGATGTAAACCAGCGTAGAAGCCTTGTCATCGGCAAGATTACCATTGCAGGAAATAATTATTTCATCGAAAATGTAAATATCACCTTTTGCGGCTTTTGACAAAAGTGATTTTACTTCCTGGTCAAAAATTTCAGATTTGTTTACGACGCTTAATTTATTTCCAATAACAGGAACTCTTGTCATTCGAAATCCTTTACAAAGGCAGATTGACCGATTATGCTCATTGTAAAAAAGTATAAATTGCCCCTGCTTTTTAATGTCTTCAGCTGAAATTTCTCCTGTACTAAAGTCTTTAAATCCCAAAGTTGGAATACTAAGTTTGATAGTCTCTGTAATTAGAAAGCCCTGCGAGCCGGTTTTTTTATCAGTGGCAGTGATTTCTAGTGTCAGATTAGGCTCCTTCACAAAAAGCCGGTAGAGGGTAGAATCCTCTTTGGTTCTTTCTATGGTACCTGCAGACGTTGTCAATTCCAAATCATTCGCATCCACGCCTTCAGGCAAGTTAATCCTGATGGAATTATATTCGCTTGCATATACATAATATTCTTCTTCTCCGCTTGCATTTTCAACATACATGCCTATGGTGTAGATGTCCTCTTCCTCTTCCTCAAATTCAAATTCCTCCAGCTCTACTAGAGTAACTTTATCCGAATTTGCATCCTGCATCAGCCATATCAAGGTAGCGGGCGCTGCACATCCCGACAAGAAAAAGGTAAAAACTAAGCAAAAAAATATCGCAAAAAATCGGTACATGTGTAATTATAATTTAGAAAAGATCTGTTCAATAGCGGCTGCTAACAAAAAATCTTTTTCAGTAACAATATTTCCGGCATCATGAGTTCTTAATGTAATTTCAACCCGATTATATACATTACACCATTCTGGATGATGATTCATTGCTTCGGCAGCAGCTGCTACCTCTGTCATAAATGCAAAGGCCTTTTTAAAATCTTTGAATTGAAAGGAAGCTACCAATTCGGAGTTTTTTTGATGAAAATGGTTTAATGTCATTTTATTTTTTCAAAATTCCCATAATCTCATCGAGCTTGGGCTCAAGAATGATTTCTGTTCTGCGATTAATTGCTTTTCCCTTTTCATCATTGTTCGATGCTTTTGGAACATGTTCACCTCTTCCAGCAGCAGTTAGTTTTGAAGGGTCGACCCCATTTTTAATCAACTCCTGAGTCACCGACATAGCACGGTTTGAACTAAGCTCCCAGTTGAGCTTATCATCCCCGTCAGAATCGGTATGACCTTCGACCAATATGGACAAATCGGTATTTTTTGAAAGTACGCCTGCAATAGATTTTAGCGCATCAATACCTCTTTTGTCAATTTTTGAACTACCGGATGCAAAAAGTAATTTCTGACTCAATGAAACATAAACTTTACCGTTCTTGATTTCAACACCAAGGTCTCCGGCATCGGCAAATCCTTTTAGCGCATCATAAAGTTTGTTACGCAATGCTTCGGTTTGTGCATCACGTTCTTTTATAGCAGCTTCGAGATCTTTAATTCTTTTTTCACGTCCGGCAAGTTCTTCCTCCAATTCCTTTTTATATTTGTTCAAATCTGAAATGTTGGCATCTTTACCTTCCATATCTTTTTTAAGCTTTTCGAAAGCATCTCTTTCTCTTCTTAATTCAGCTTCGCGCTCATTCAGAATTGTAGTTCTTTCCGATAGCTGTCTATCGAGATCCTTTTTCTGACTGGCAGAAAGTTCCATCATCTCGCGGTACATCGCCTGAAGTTTTTCATGAGCAAGGTCTTTTTGTTTGGTCAGTTCCACCTGTTCATTATAAGCCACTCTTAGTTTATCATACTCAATTTCCATTTTTTTAAAGGCCTTATCTAGCGTTGCTAAACTATCAGAGATTGTTTTTAGTTCAGATTCGGCCTTGGCCCTGGCATTTGCCTCTTCATCGGCTTTGCTTTGAGCCGACCTGCGTGCCTCAGATTCTTCGAGAAATTTTCTGTTTGAAACACAGGAACTTAGTAATCCCAAAAAAATAATTGCTGCAAAAGTTTTGTTGATTGTTTTCATATGGTTAAGGAATCAGATATTTATTTAAATATTATTTCTAAGATTACAGGAGGCAATTTATAGTTACTATGCTCCAGTTTTGATGCCGATGACTGTGTTTGATACCTGTCGAGCGGAAAATTTCTGCTTTCGAAAAATGAACTTATCTGTCTTGCTCTGTTATACGCCTGATTCCATAGTTCCTGGTTTTTAGCCGATGGATTTGCAAATGTTTGAATGTTTACAATCGTAGAAGTATCCTTTAATAAAAGTTTTAATAATTTATCAAGAATCGTTTTACCCTGATTCGAAATGTTGAAATTTGCACCAAAAATCAGCGTATCACTCAGTACTACAAATGCAGCTTTGTCAGAGCCGTAAATATAGCACAGATTTTTCGGAATATCAACTAATGAATCCTTTAGTTTTTCAACCAGTTGCCTCGACCGATTATTGGCGGCATTTTGTGCTATTGCCTTATCTGAAATAATTTTTTGGAGTAATGCTGATGCTTTGACAGAATGCTCCAAACTGTCGGTCATCACCTGTAAACGTTGATACATTTCCCTGTTTTCCCGCTCAAGCATATTCAGTTTCGAATCTCTGGTGATAAGCTGTTGTTCAGTTTTATCTTTTAGCAGATTCAATAAATCGGAACATTTTTTTGCCTCTCTGCGAGCATCTGCCAAGAGCGTCTTCATACTGTCAACCTGTTCATTGAGCACAATAATGCTGTCTTGCAGCCTTTTTTGTGCAAATAAATTCGAGTTAAGAACTGATAACAGTAAAATTAGAATAAAAATTTTCATGATTTTATTTTTCCATTTCTACGCATCCATTCCGAAGCAACTACAGTAGCGGCACAGGCAACATTAAGTGATTCAATCCCAGATATCATAGGTATTGTCAGCCAGCCATCCATTATTTCGCGGTGTTGCTCACTTACACCTTCTGTCTCGTTGCCCATCACAAAGATGGCATTGTTTTTAAATTCCTGATGGTATATGTTTTTTCCCTCTTCACCGGCAAGGCCATACACCGAAAACCCTTGTTTTTTTGCTGTTTTCAGTGCTTGATTGAGTGTGTCACATTTTAATATCCTACTTTTAAATACAACGCCTGCCGATGCCTTCACCACAAGCGGATTTATCTTGGAACTGCCTTTAAGGGGTAAAATAACGCCCAAACCCAATGCCGCTGCAGTGCGTATAATCATGCCCACATTCGCTGGCGTGGTAACTCCGTCGAGTGCGAGCCAGGCTTCATTTGATTTAGTCTGATCAAAATTTTCAAAATACTGCTGCGCATTGTCCATGCCGGGAGCAACTACATCAGCAGCAATTCCCTGATCCTGATTTGGGTTTTTCGATATTCTCGATACTTCCTCAGGGCTAACCCAGCTTGGTTCAATACCTTTCTTTTTACAAAGGTTGAGTATGTCTTTGATGATATCTCCCTTCGATTTATTGGCAATCAGGACTTTAGCGATCGACACATCCTCCATTTCAAGCAGTTCAA
>JBIPOO010000440.1:0-2545 GCA_044379045.1 Saprospira sp. | reverse complement strand
GAAGAAGTAGCCGATATTATCAATCCGATTGCTCAAATTGAAAACACCTACAATTTTACATGGGCTAATAAATTTGTGGGCAAAGAGGAACTTCAGTACAAAATCACCAAAAATTTATTTTTCACCAACAGGTTGAATTATAACTTTGCAATGGTCGATACCAAGGTATTTTCTCCTTTGGCATGGTATGGTACAGGTAAATTCGCCAATACAGCTCTGAATGCCAATTTGGATGCTCCACAGGTTGAAATAGCAGACAATGTATTTGTAGAAAGAGGTTCCTCGGTTTTTGAACAACGTGCAACTTTTACCGATTTGAACTATGAGGCTTTCTTAAATTATGAGCAAAATATTGATAGCCTGCACAAAATTAAAGCCACTGGCGGTATCAGTATTTTCCAACGCAGAGGCAATGCACTGAACGGAACGGCTTTTAATATTCCTAACAATTCCATTGAGTTTGCCGACATTTCGGCCAATACTGCAGCCGGTGGCTATCTCAACAATACTGGTTCATGGGAATTTACCGAAAGGCTGCTTTCGGCATTTATCAGAGCTGAATACGCTTACAATTCGAAATACCTCTTATCAGGTATTTTACGTTCGGACGGATCGAGCAAATTTGGTAAGAACAATCGTTATGGCTATTTTCCTACTATTTCGGGAGCATGGCTCATTTCTGAAGAGGATTTTTTCAATAGTAAATTTATCGATTTTTGTAAACTGAGATTGAGTTATGGCATTTCGGGAAATGACCAGATCGCTAATTTTGCTTATCGTGCGCTGCTCAATGGCGAAGGTGTCTATGTTTTCGATGATGTAATCACAACAGGTGTTGCACTTGGCAGGGCTTCGAATCCGGATTTGAAATGGGAAACTACCGGACAGTTTAATGCAGGTTTGGATTTTACCTTTTTCAAATCACTCGATTTGACAGTCAATTATTTTATCAAAAACACTTACAACTTACTTTTCCAACCAGATGTATCTGCGGTAATTGGCTCCTATGGTCCTGGCGGTGCGGCTCCATTTATCAATGCCGGAAATGTGAGTAATAAAGGTTTCGAAATCGAATTGGGTTACAATTCTACTATTTTCAATACATTTAAATACAGCCTGAATTTTAATACAACATTGCTTAATAACATCGTAACTAAAGTACCTGAAGGAGTTGATTATTTGCCGGGTGCTTATTTTGGTGTTGGCGGAAATGTTGCAACAAGATTCGAAGAAGGTTTTTCAATCGGTTATTTCCATGGATATGAAACGGCAGGTATATTTCAATCGCAGGAAGAAATCGATGCTTCTCCAGTTGTTCAAGATGGTGCCAAACCTGGCGATTTCAGATTTGTTGATCAAAATGGCGATGGTGTCATCAACTTCAGCAATGACACAGACAAAAAAATGCTCGGTTCTGCGATTCCCGATGCTGTATTTGGGTTTTCTCTTTCAATGTTTTTTAAAGGATTCGATTTATCGGCAAATCTATATGCCGCTGTCGGTCAGGAAATTATTAGAAATTATGAGCGAAATCAGCCTTATGCTAATCAACTTGATTATGTAATTGACAGATGGACGGGTCCGGGTACCACAAACATACACCCACGACTCACAGTTGATCCAACCAGAAACAATGTTTTTTCTGATTATTACGTTGAAGATGGTTCTTTTTTAAGACTTAGAAATATTCAATTGGGCTACACTTTGCCAACTAAATTGCTGAAGAAAGTAAAAACAGAATCGCTTAGATTTTATGTTGCAGCAAATAATCTTTTCACCATCACCAAATACAAAGGATTCGATCCGGATATCGGTCCGACAGCCGGTACCCTTTCTTCGGGGGTTGACTTCGGATTTTATCCACAGGCTAAAACTATTATGGGTGGTGTAATTTTAAAATTTTAAGACCATGAAAAGACTAGTAATAAAATCAAAATTACTTTTTCTGACACTTAGCTTTTTGGGCTTGAGTAGTTGTAAAAAGTTTTTGGATGTAAATCCGCCTTATGGCCAGGATGCTGAAAATTATTTTCAGACTCCTGATGATTATGAAAGGGCTTTGGTTGGCGCTTACGACCTACTACAGGCCTCTTTCCTATCTGTTTGGATTGGCGAAATTGCATCTGACAACACCATCGCAGGCGGCGAAAGTGCAAATGACACAGAAGGTCTGCACCAGATCGATGCAATGACCCACGGCGCTGTGAACAATGAGCTTCGAAGCCTGATGCGCTGGAATTACGCTGGTATAACTCGAGCCAATTACATTTTGGAATTTCAAAACAACATCGACTTCAGTGGTAAAGATCAAATTATAGCTGAGGCCAAATTCCTTAGGGCATTTTATTATTTCGAATTGGTCAAATTCTTTGGTGATGTTCCATTGGTCATAGACCGACGCATTGGCGCAAGCGAAGTAACTCAATTGGACAGATCTCCAAAATCGGAAGTTTATGCACAGATTGAGCAAGATTTGATTGAGTCTGCTGCAGTACTTCCAGTTATTGCCAGAGCCAAAGGCAGAGCAACAAAAGGTGCTGCGCAA
>JBIPOO010000439.1:0-2550 GCA_044379045.1 Saprospira sp. | reverse complement strand
GGTCGAATTTGTAAAAATGATGATATCCTGTTCCTTTACAATCGGTATTTAAGGTCATGAGCAGGGGAGCGCTTTTGTCTTTGAAAAATACCCATTTCAAAACAGCCGCTTTGTCGCTGTGTATCAGATGTCCCTTTGCGTCGAAGAAAAACTGCTGTTTGCGCCCATGAGGTTTACATAAGCTATCTTTAGGAACGGAACATTCCATCACCCAAACAGAATCGCTACATCCATAAATCTTGCTTGTGTACAATCTGTTGAGCACAAGCCCATCTTCCAATTGCAGCCGATATGATTCGCTTAATTTTTCCAGAAGTTTATCTGTTTCAGATCTTAATGATTTGCTGAGAATAGGTCTGAAAATTTTATCCCTCTGAGCATCAGCACTCAGACTGTCTTCTTTAAAAAGATCACCTTTTAGTTTTTTTGAACTTGTGCTGTCTTTTTGATCCGGCTGTTCATTGTTTATTACAGCATTGTCGCATGCAATGAGTAGCGGAAGAATTAAAAATAGTATGATAAATTGTTTCATAAACACCAAAATTTATTTTCTGGAAACATTATCAAAAAAGTATTCATAGGGGCGCAACAGTTTTTGCATCACGATGTCTTGCGTAAGGAAAAAATTATCCTCATCAATATCGACATAATAGCGCAATATTTTCTGTCTGTTGCCCTGCTTGCCGTCGCCGCGATCATAGGTCGGATTGATTACAGGATAGAGTGTCATTGATTTTTCTTCCGATTTGCCTTTGTATTTATAACTGACTTTTGCAAATGGAGGCATTTTAATAATGGAATCTCTGACCACTTTGTTGTAAATAATCATTTCGGAAGATAAAACATTGAAATCGGAAAGATATATATCCAGGTAATCTTTTCTCAGACTGCTTGCCGGTAGTTCATTTTTTGAATGTAATCCTATTACCTTTGGTTTTTGGCCCAATTCAATACTAAAGGAATAGGGGCGTTGCTCAGGTGCAAAATATTCAACCTGCATTTTTTCAAGATCCTTGCTGTTATGCCTTACAATTGCTCTGTCTCTGAGGGCTGACTCCTTACAGGTGAATCTTGTATCGATTGTACCATTAAAACCCGGAATATTCAATACATATGGGATTTCGGAGCCCTCCACAACTGCAAAGGTACCCTGACCGCCATCGGCAGGACCGCCAACATAGTAGGTTCTGATTTTTTTATTGCTCATATCGTACAATTCTACCTTGACGCCGATGGTGCCAATACCGCGCAAAACTGTTTTAATCGATGGATTTGGAACTCTGTTGCGCACCCTCACTTTTTCGATGGTTTCCAGAATATTGTTCATCGCATTCGGACTCGCGATATAGGACTTACCAGAGCTTTTATTGGTATATTTCCAACTGCCGTCGCTTTGCTTTTCGAGCAATGCCTGATTATTTTCTCTATCGGCGAGAAAGATTCTTTTCAGGTTCTTCTGAGGTTTTTCAACAGCAAATTGTGTAAACTCAACCGAGGCAAAAGTGTCCTTCTGATTCATATTATTGAAGTAAAAAACCGTAACAGCAATGGCTAGCGCGATTAGTACTACTCCTGCAAGGAAAAATTTATTTTTAAGCATTTTGATTATTTTGATTTAGCTTCCATATTTTTTGTAAAACTCATTACTACCTCATTCGGACTTTTACCCAATTGTTGCAATGAAGCCCTGACCTGTTCGGCCAGTTCATGTTTAGGGTAAAGTTCCAGAAATTTTTTGTAAATTTTTTCAGCTTCTTTGTTCCAATCAGTTTTTTTAAGATCGAAACGATCTATTTTCGAGTTTCTCTTTACTTTTTTATTGTCTTTTTCAGCTTGCTCAGCACTGTATAATGGCATTTTACTTTCATATTCAACCGCAAGCAGGAGCATAGTTTCGGGATAAAGTCTGTAATTTGGATATTCTTCAAGAATTGTCAACCAAAACTCAAGTGCATCGGCACTTTCACCAATGGTACTGGCCAACTTGCCACCTTCGAAACAATAATTTGGACTAAAATCGTTCTGTTTATATTTTCTGATAAAACTAAGATATTGTCTTACTAACATATGTGCCGTTTGTCGGTCTATAGCGCCTTGTTTGCTATAAAGCTGATTTTGGTAATCGGCAATCCTGCTGCGCATTTTTACATCCTCAGGTTGAAAATAAAAGTTAGCCCTTTCAATTCCCGGTCCATTTGGAAATTCATCCTGATACTTTTTATACAGCACAGCAGCTCTTTCTTCGTTGTTTGCCCGCACAGTTTCCTGAGCATAGGCTGCGAGCAAAATAGATTCGGGATAGACCTGGGCATTTTTAAAACCATCAATAACAAATTCGAAATGTTTGGCTGCCTCTTTCCAATTTTGCATTCTAATGTAGATACTGCCTATTTTATAAAGATAATAGGGGGTTAATTTATCGTTCGGATATTTGCTGATAAAATTGGTGTAAGAAAACAATAAGGGCTCCAATATACTGTCCGAACTGTTGCGGTCTTTCGAAAGTTGTTCCTCCAGTTGTTTTATCTCTTTTTTCAAGGCATATTTTCC
>JBIPOO010000438.1:0-2551 GCA_044379045.1 Saprospira sp. | reverse complement strand
GCATACTTGTTATTTTTTCTATTATTGCCACCTCTTGCCGCAAATTCCCATTCAGCCTCGGTAGGAAGGCGATATTTTTTTCCGCTTTTAGCCTCCAGCCTTTGTATAAATTCCTGAACATCATTCCACCTGACTTGCTCTACAGGACAATCATCGCAGCCACTAAAATAAGAGGGATTATTTCCCATTACTGCCTTCCATTGTGCCTGTGTAACCTCGTATTTACCTATTTTATATGATGATAATGTTACTTGATGTGAAGGTTTTTCATCATCTCCGCAGTCAGATTGTTCAGAAGTACATCCCATAGTGAATGTGCCACCTGCTACAGCAATCATTTCAATGTTTATATCAGATTTTGTATCCGATTCTAATTTTGGTGCTCCTCCTAGAAAAGGATTAAATACAAATAACAGTATCAAAACCAAAGCAACCCCACCTACCACAGAAAAAATCAATACTTTATTGTTTTTCTTACCATTTTCAGGGTTTTGAACAGTTTTTTGGCTTTCTGTTTTTGGAATAACAACCGTCTTTTGCTCCTCTTTTTTCTTTTGACCGCCTGCCATTTGTTGCAAGGCACTTCTAAAGTCGCCAATATGCTGAAACCTGTCTTCCTCTTTCATTTCCATGGCCATCATCACAGCGCTGGAGAGTTGTTCACTCACGGCAGGATTGATTTGATGCGGCGCTGCAAGTTGCTCGCGATAGCGGTCGGTCGCAGCTATGGGTTTATGTCCCGTAAGTAAGAAATAAAGGGTAGCGCCCAGGGCATAAATATCGGTAAAAGTGCCTCTTTTTGCACGGTTGCTATACTGCTCTATGGGTGCAAAGCCGGGAGTGAGTATGGCAGTTTGGGTGATGGTTTTACCCTCGGTAAATTCGCGTGCAGAACCAAAATCGATGAGGACAACTCTGTTTTTTGCGCCCAGCAAAATATTATCGGGCTTTATATCGCGGTGCAACATGCCTGCATTGTGCACCTCTTCTACTGCATCGAATAGCTGATGAATAAGCGGTAAGGCTTCAGATTCTTTCATTGGGCCATTTTCGGCAATATAATCTTTCAGGTTTTTTCCGGGAACGTATTCCATCACCAGATAGGCTGTATTATTGGCCTCGAAAAATTCTATTACCCGTACAATCCCGGGATTGCTAAACCTTGCAAGCTGTTTTGCCTCCTGTATAAAACGTTCTTTAAAATCGTTGAATGAAAATTCTTTTAGATTCTGCGTCAGCACCGTCATGTTCTGCCCGCGGGTACTATTACCCGAGATAAAAAGCTCTTTGATGCAGACATCAATGTCTAATTGTGTATCGGCAGCAAGATAGGTGATGCCAAAGCCGCCCTGGCCAAGGACTTTTTTGATGCGATATTTGTTGTTGAGCGGGAAGTTGATGGGTAGGTTGTGGCTGTCCATATTTTCAGATTGTCGGATTGACAAATTAGTATCAAGTATCAGGTAGCAAGTATCAGGACTGATTATTTGGTTAATTTATTTGGACTTTTTTCGTAATTAGGGTACTAAAACCAGACGAAATCCAATCCGGTCGTTCCTACGGATGGGGAGGTCGCTGTTACTATGAGATACTCGACAATACTCCGCTTTGAAGTCCCAACTACCTCCTCGCAAAACACGATTTTTACCCGTCGTAGCGCCACTGGGGTTTGTTTCTTCAGCTGCATTATATACACCAGACCAATCAGAACACCATTCCCACACATTTCCACTCATATCATAGATACCTAGCTCATTTGGAATTTTCATACCAACTTCATGCGTTTTACTATTTCCAGTGACTTCGTACCAGGCAACATCATCCAAATTATTAGAGCCTGAATAAATATACCGCCTACTTCCATTAGCACCTCTTGCAGCAAACTCCCATTCCGCTTCAGTGGGTAGTCGATATGTTTTGCCAGTCTTCTCATTTAATTTGCTAATAAAATCCTGAACATCGTTCCAGTTAACCTGCTCTACCGGGCATTTGTCGCAATCTCTAAAACTTGAAGGGTTATTACCCATCACTTCCCTCCATTGGGCTTGTGTAACTTCATATTTACCAATTTTATAAGCGCTCAGTGTAACCTGATGTACTGGAAATTCATTACCAAAACAATTGTTACCCTGCTCAACAGTGCAACCCATCAGGAAGGAACCACCCATTACATCTACCATTTCTATTTCTAACTCAGGTTTGTTATTTCCGCTTCCAAAAGGGTTAAAGACAACCAATAAGATCAATACAAGGGCAGCAACGCCAATTAAGGAAAAAATTATGACTTTATTGTTTTTTCCAGCTGGAGTTGAACTATGAACTGTTTTTGAGTTTTCATTTATTACATTTTCTTTCTTTGGATTCAGCACTGTCTTTTGCTCCTCTTTTTTCTTTTGACCGCCTGCCATTTGTTGCAAGGCAAGACGAAAATCCTCCACATTTTGAAATCTATCTTCACCTTTCATCTCCATGGCCAGCATAACCGCACTGGAAACCTGCATACTGACATTTGGATTTATTTCGTGCGGTGCTTTCAGCCGTTCCGTGTAAC
>JBIPOO010000143.1:0-9620 GCA_044379045.1 Saprospira sp. | reverse complement strand
TTGACAAAAGTGTCCATTGAGTAGATACCGGTGCAGTTGCCGAGTTTACCGTAAGATTCCTGTTCCCCTGATTCCTAACATAAAACAACAAGGTATCCCGCTGCCCTATGAGCGTTGGTTGCGTACTTACTGTTGAAGGATTATTCAGTAAATTTCCTTGATTTTCGACAGCTATAATTGGTCCTTCGCAAAGTCCCTGTATACGGATTCGATAATTTGGCTCATCATAATCATTGGATTGAAATTGCAATACTGTGTTATGTGCACCAAGTAATAGCGGATTATAACGAACCGAAATGAGTGCATTAGATGAAGGCGCAATTGTTAGACTAGTTGGACTTAGCAGTTGATAGTATGTACTTCCAGTAAGTTGTATGTTACTCAAATTTAAATTTGCCGAACCTGAGTTAGTTATTGAAAAATTGAGGGTACTACTCTGATACGGAAACAGTGTAGGCCCTGTCACTGTATCATTAACCGCCTGAAGCTGTGAAAGATATCGACACTCAATTTCAGGGAGAACAGGACAATATTGGATTCTACTCAATATAACTCCATTGGGGCCCGAAAAACTAAGATCTGATACTTCTTTCCAACGAAATCTTAATTTTCTGAAAGGCGTAGCTGACGTGATATTTATTCGACCATTATCAGCATTCCCACTGTAAGCATAAATTGTTTTGGTAGAATTAGAAAAATTGGTTCCTCCAGTTGTACCAGTTGGAACTCCGGGTTGATACAAGTAACTTACTCCTGTAGTGATATTTGCCCCTGCAAGCGTTTGTGGATAAATGTTTTGAATCTGTTCTTCTCCATCACTATTTTTGTTAATCCCAAGAAAATCAAGATAAACAGAACTTACATTGCCACTAAAGGTAATCACCACATCAACATATTCCTGAACCGGAGGTTGAATACTCTCATCATCATCATCTTTACCAATCCAGATACTGGTCGTTGTACCATATCTAAACAGTCTGGGGCCATTGCCTGCCACTTTTTCAACAACAACACTGTATGGCATATTGTAACCCGCAGCACTGTAGGTATGAGACGTGGTGTTATTTGAAATATCGCCCAATTCGGATGCTGTAAGACTGTAAGAAGTAATTGGACAAGTGAATTGTGCATTCAGCCAAAGAGAAATACACAGGCAAAAAAGCGTAAAAAAGAATCTCATAACAGGTTTTGGTTAATTACAACTTAGGTAATTAGTTGATCTGCGAAATTAACAACTTAATGATGAACCTCAAAAAATTTCAATCAAATAAAACCAAGATTTTGCAAAATTTAATTTTGCAACAATTCATTGATATTCATAAAACAACTAATTAACATTGCAAAATTAAAATTATGTATTTTGTCAGTTTACGGGCTATTCTTAGGTTGATTTTTCAACAAGGCGATTCTGGGGTAAATAATTGTAGCGTTGGACGGCCGTCCAACGCTACAATTATAACAAAATTATACTTTAGCTTAGCGCTAAACGAAACTGAGGCTTAATTTTTAATACTCAACTTTGAAAGATAGCTTTGATTTCCGCTTGATAGTCTTACAAAGTAGTTTCCAGAGGCCAAATCCAGATTTTTAACTTCAATCGCATGATTTACCCATTCTCTTGATTTTTCTGAGTAGACCAACCTTCCCAACAGATCGTAAATATCTATTTGAGCCTGGCCTTCAATTTGAGGTATAAACAGGGTAAAATCGCCTGAATTTGGATTAGGGAAAAGGTGTAAAGTATTGTCTGTATCGTCAAAAATCCCGCTTTGCTTTTTCTTTACAATCGTACAATTGAAATCTTCGGCAATGTTGAAAATATGGAGCAATTGTGTCTGTGCTTCGAATAAGAAAATAGCACTTGAGCCGAATAAAGGAAGATACTGTACATTTCCGTTCTCCTCCCATCTTAAATACAAGTCTTCATCGATCAATTGTTTGTCGACAATCCATTTTATCTGCATATTTTGCGTGCTGTTCATTTTTTTGGTAAAATGAAGGGTTTCTGACAAAGCCATGTAAATGCTGTCTTGCGTGAAACTACTGTCGCTTACCAATTCAACTCGGGTTCTTTCCTCTGATGTTACAGTAGCATATACATCGAAATAAACAGATTTATTCGCTTCAATATCAAAAGTTTGATTATTCATTATCCAAGGCGTTTCTGACAATTCTACCTGAATAATGGTATCTGACTCTATTTCTAATTCTTGAGTTTCAAGGCCCGAACCCTTTAGTGTGAGTACATAATGAGATCTTGGAATCGTGAATTGTTGTGAAGATTTTATTTCAGCAAAAAACTGATGATCTAAATAAATCTGTACTTTTTGTTCTTTTCGCATAGCGAATGAAACATTCATTTGTTCTTCGTTCCCATCCGTTATAATGAAATGATGATCTACTGAAAGCGTGTCATCTGCATTCATTGCATAAACCCGTACAGATTGATAACCCGAAACCAAATAAGGAATAGCAAGGATACTATCTGAATAGTTATAAATCTCTGGATGTAAAACGTCATCATAATACAACTGATACTGTGTAAAATTCTCTCCTTTTATCTTTAGCTGAATATCATTAGCAGGAACAAAAAGTGATTGGTTCTGCAATGAGACTTCAACCTTTATTGGATTTGAGATTTTGGGGAAGAGCGGAACATAATATTTACCTCGAGCATTCAAGTGCTCATTAACAACAAATTTCAAGTCATCGTATCCTTTTCTGACAACCCATAAACTGTCTTCCGGCAATATGTAGTTAGACGAAATAAAATTGGAACTCAGCTGTTCGGTCGATGCACTAAAGAACCAGTCTTCATCGTTCTTGAACCAAATTTCTGCACCACTCAAGGGCGAACCTACAGTTTGCACCCATATAAACTGATCCTCCTGCCCCATTGAGCTGAGCGGACTCATTAATCTATTTGCCGTAGCCTGATTTGAAACTCTGAAATAATTGGCCATAGACAAAACTTTTTTGTTCCAATTAGTGGTTTGACCAGGAACTTGAAAGATGTTTTCTATCGTCCATTTATAGGTTTCTCCAGCATCTAAGGCAGGAATTTGCAATGCACTATTCCCAGTGATGAGAATATCATGTTGCAATCGATAACAGGTGCCAAACAATTTATATAGTTTAAACTGATAACCTTTAATTTGTGGATGAAGAGCCCATCTAAAATCGGGAGTTGTGGAATTCACAATAGGAATACTTTTGTCATCGCCTGGAACGATCAACTCCGGCTTAGCCCTAATCCAACTTGACCAAATACCTTGAGAACGGTCGGTAATAGTGTATTTGTTGTTTTGCTTTTTGATAGGTAAGCTACCGTTTATATGCATTGGCACATTTGATCCTGCATTTTGTTGAATTACTCTGATAGAACTGATTGCATTACTATCTATTGGACCTCCTTTAGCTATAACAACATGACCATGCGGATGGCGGAAAGCAGTTCTGGATATAATATCGTCTGTTGTTGGTGGCACAGTTGACTGTCCATTTACAAATTTTCTGAAACCTATTCTATGATTTGCATTCACGTTGCTATATGCTACCCCATCTCCACGTCCAACCGAAATTTTAAATCTGGTTGTATAATAGCGTGGGGGCAATTCCGCACACTGCCATCCGTATTGATTTCTTAAAAAATTGTTATTATAAAATTGAGTCCAAATTGAATTGCTATTTGAATTATATACACCGTCCTCGCAACCTCCGTTTTTATAAATTGGCACATTATTAAACTGCCCGAGTTCTGACCCAAAATTTGGAACATTAGGATTAGGTTGAGGACAAGACCAGGGTTGAACCTCTGGTCTTTTCTGAACCAAAAATTCACGAGTAAAACAGACAATTGGAAGATTCTGATTGTTATAAGCCGTTACCTTCCATCTATGCTCCTTGAAATAACTTAAACCATTAGTTACCTGAAAAACGATAAGCTCAGAATTAGTAGGAAAAACCTGATTGTTTAAATTTCCATTTACGATAACAGGAGTCCAGGTATTACCTGAAGATACCCACATTTCGAGTCTGTAATACTGAATATTGAGACCCTCTTCATGCTGCCAGGTTAAACGAGGTTTATCATCGATCCATTCAGCATAGTTCAATGGATTTGTAAGTACATTTAAAGCATTGCATTGAGTACAGTTTGGCAATGTAAGAGGCAATACCTGAGCAGATACACTAATTCGATAGGGATTCTCATCGGCATCATTACTTGCAATACTGATGGTAGTTGTATAAGTTCCTACTGCCTGAGCAGAAAAGTTGAGATTAAGGTTGACAAAACTGCCTGGATTTACGATGAGATTAGTAGTAGCCCCTTGGAAACTAAAAGTTTGACTGCCACTAAGGAAACTCACCTGAGAAATCTGTAGTGGAGAAGTACCCACATTTATAATCCGAACAGGCTGCTGTAATGTTGAACCCTGCCCTGTAGTTCCCATAAAATGGGCCGATTGATTTAGTCTGAGTTGATTATCTATATTAACTTCAATTTCAGGAAAATTTTGTAGAATCGCTTGCAAATTAAAGTTGATCTCTGTGGTCGATTCATCTGCATCATTGTTAAGTATAGTAAGTTTCATTTGTTCAGAGCCTGCAAGTACAGGTGTATACCTGAGCATGATAAATGTCTGCGCATAAGGCGCTAGTAGGCTGAGATGATTTGTATCGATCTGAACATTAGGATTATCCGAAATCAATTGATGAAGCTGCAAATTGGCAGTTCCTATATTTTGAACAGCAAGTTGTATCAATTGTGTTTGACCGACAAATACAGGTTGATTTACTAATGAAATTGTAGCCTGATTGGCAATTTGTGATTGCTGATAACTTAATGCAATTTCTGGAGCAGGACCATTTATTACCCTAAATGACAGACTAAACTGAAAAATTGGCACATTGGGGTCATTTGAAGAAACCTCAACAATTAGCGTTTGGGGACCTAGCTGCAAGGGGGAAAGTCTAAGGTTAAAACTATCAAACTGCAATTGATTTATAGCATTTTGAATCCCGGATGAAATTTGAGCATAATTTTGATTTTCTGTAATTTGCGAAATTATCAAAGGATTCTGCCCTATGTTTTTAACTTTAAAATTGAAATCGTAGATCTGATTGACCACCAAATTTGGCAAACCAAGTGTTTGCATTTGTTGAATGATGATACTATCATAAGATACCTCAATGATTGGAGGCAATTGAATTACCCTCACAGCTAAATAAATGATGGAGTCACAACCGTTTGCTCCGGTCAATATTGCTGTATAACTGCCCGATTGACTAATGCTAATCCCATTCCACAAATATGGCGTAGCGTTGACATTGATGCTCAAATATTGTTGAGACTGCGAAATAGGTAAAACTGTAAGTTGATAAGTAACCAAAGAATCGCAGGAATTTACGCTATTGTAAAGCTGCTGCTGCGAACCTGCATCGTAAAAAACCAATCCATCCCAAGACAGGGGTAATTCACTTAGACAGATTGTCCTTTGTAGCTGACGTCGGTATACTGAATCGACCTGAACTTGCAAAATTACCGTAGAGTCGCAACCAAATGCTGAATTATAAAGGGTAGTAACAGTATCGGATGAATTGAAGACTTGACCGTACCATGTTAATGGTAACTGATTTTGACAAATCCGCTGACTGAGTGTCACCACGGTATCAAGGTTCACAGTTAAAATTAAATTACTAATGGAATCGCATCCAGAAACTGTTTGGCCGTTTTGTGTATAAAATCCAGATTGATTGTAGCTTTGATTACCCCAAACGAATGGCAAATCATGTCGACAAACTGAGAATCTTACAGTGTCTCTATAAGCAGGAAGGACATTTAGGGTCATCTGTACCAATGAATCACAGCCATTTGATGTCTGAAAAACAACTGAATTTTGCCCAGCTTGGTTAAATGTGATGCCATTCCAGCTAAGTGGTAATTCATTTTGACAAACTGTTCTTTGAATTTGTTGCGCAAAAACAGGATCTACCTGAAGTTGCATAATGACGGTAGAATCACAGCCCAAAACAGAATTATAAAGAATTGAAATCGTATCGGCTGAATTAAAGACCTGCCCATTCCATGTGAATGGTAACTGACTTTGACAAATTCGTTGACTGCGTGTTACAACTGTATCAGCATTCACGGTCAGAATTAAATTACTAATGGAATCACAACCCGAAGCGGTTTGACCAAAACGAGTGTAAAATCCAGACTGCGTATAGCTTTGATTACCCCAAACAAAGGGTAAATCATGGCTACAAATTTCGTGTCGAACTGTATCTGACAAAGTAAAACGAACATTCAAAGTCATCTGTACAACAGAATCACAACCATTTATTGTTTGTAGTGTAACCGTGCTATTTCCACTTTGATTGAAAGTAACTCCATTCCAAATTATTGGTAAATCGTTTTGACAAATTGTTCTTTGAGTTCGCTTAAAATAAACAGAATCAACCTGAAGCTGAAGAATCACAGTAGAATCACAGCCCAAGACATTATTATAAAGAATCGAAATCGTATCGGCTGCGGTAAAGACCAGACCATTCCAACTATATGGTAATTGATTTTGGCAAATTCGCTTACTTCGCGTAACAACTGTATCTGAATTCACCGTTAAAATTAAATTACTAATAGAATCGCAACCCGCTGTTGTTTGTCCATTTTGTGTATAAAAACCCGATTGTGTATAGCTTTGATTACTCCATACGAAAGGTAAATCATGTTGACAAACTGAGAATCTTAGGGTGTCCCTGTAAGTAGGTAGCACATTCAAGGTCATTTGCACAGCAGAATCGCAACCATTTGATGCCTGCAAAATAGCTGAATTTTGTCCGGCTTGATTAAAAGTAACGCCATTCCAGATCATCGGCAATTGATTTTGGCAAACTGTCCTTTGTTCCTGAATGTTATACACTGGATCGACCTGAAGCTGAAGGATAACTGTAGAATCACAGCCCAAGACATTATTATAAAGAATTGAAATCGTATCGGCTGTAGTAAAGACCTGTCCATTCCAACTATATGGTAATTGAGTTTGGCAAATTCGCTGACTGCGTGTAACAACTGTATCAGAATTCACCGTTAAAATTAAATTACTAATAGAATCGCAACCCGCTGTTGTCTGTCCATTTTGCGTATAAAATCCCGATTGTGTATAGCTTTGATTACTCCAAACAAAGGGCAAATCATGTTGACAAATTGTGAATCTTAGGGTGTCTCTGTAGGTAGGTAGTACATTCAAGGTCATCTGTACCAAAGAATCGCATCCGCTTACAGTCTGAAGTAGCACATCGTTCTGACCGCCTTGATTGAAGACAATTCCGTTCCAGCTGATGGGTAAATTATTTTGACAGACCGTTTGCGAAACCTGTGTCTGAGCAGTAGGTAAAATCTGTAAATTATAATAAACTAGGGAATCACAGCCTACCCTATTGGTCAATATTCTAGACTGAATTCCAGCTTGTGTAAATTGCAGGCCAGCCCAGGTCAAGGGCAAACTATTGCTGCATTCCTGCCTAAAAAGTTGAGTACTGTCGGTTTGAAGTACTTGAAGCCTTAAAACAGAAATCGAGTCACAACCGCTGGCAACGGGCTGAACATATTGATAGGTACCCGATTGGGTTATTGGGATTTCATTCCAAACATAAGGTAGTAGATTGCTACAAATTGTTGAATAAGTTGTATCAACAGGAGTTGGAAAAACATACAGATTTAGATAAACTATCGAGTCGCAACCCTGAGCCGAAATCAAGGTGTCTACATATTGTCCGGGTACGTAAATGTCATTATTTTGCCAACTGTAAGGGGTATTATTCTGACAAATACTGTCGAAGAGCACAGTACTTGGGGGATTTATCACATTCAATTGTAGAATTATCAAGGAATCGCAACCGAATCGATTGCTTAAAACAGTCTGATAAGTACCCCCTTGTGTCAACTGTCCCTGCTGCCATTGATAAGGTAGGTCTTGGGCACAGATCTGCTGCGAAAATCTTACGGTGTCAGCATAATTTACAGTAAGATTTAGCTGAGTGAGCGAATCAAAACCCTGACTACTTGAGCTCATGTAAATATAAGTGCCTGTCTGATTGATGCTCATACCATTCCAATTAAATGGCAGTGATTGATTACAGACTGACTGAGAAATTTGAATCGGCTGTGTGGAAATACCCTGAATAACAATGCGGAAGCTGTCGTTCAAGTAATCATTTGACAGAATCAACAACGGTAAGGTTGAAGTTCCGGCTACTGTGGGATGATACAAAACTTTAAAACTATCACTCTGTCCTGAGGCCAGCAATAAAGGAGCATTTGACAGACGTGTCCATTGAGTCGATTGAGTGCTTTGTATAGAATTGACCTGAAGACTAGCATTTCCTTGGTTTCTTATATAAAAGGTCAGCGTATCTGTTTGGCCCAATAGGGTTGGTCTAGTGCTTACAGATGATGGATTACTTAAGAAAAATCCATTGTTTTCGACAGTTATAGCAGGTCCAGAACATTGACTTTGGATACTTATATTATAATTTGGCTCAGTAAAATCATTTGTCTGAAAAAGTAGATTGGTGACATGCGATCCTATAGCTAGCGGTCTGTAGCGGACAGAGATAATCGATGACGCAGCAGGTGCCAAACTCAAGCTTGTTGCACTTAAAAGTTGATAATAAGGATTTCCGCTGAGTTGAATATTACTCAAATTTAAGGTTGCTGTTCCAACATTTGTAATGGTAAAATTTAGTATACTGTCCTGATAAGGGGAAATCGACGGTCCGATAACAGTATCTGAAACTTCTTGGATCAGGGATTGATAAAGACAAGTTATTTCAGGTAGAACTGGACAATATTGTATGTGTCTAAGTACAATTCCATTTGGGCCTGAATAACTAAGATCTGAAATTTCTTTCCAGCGAAATCTGACTTTCCTAAAAGGTGTAGCAGATGTTATGTGTATGCGACCATTGTCGACATTGCCAGGTCTCACATAAATTGTTTTGGTAGTATTGGAAAAATAAGTCGCTCCTGCATTGCCAGTGGGCACACCAGGTTCATATAAATAACTTACTCCGGTGGTGATATTAGATCCTGAAGCTGTCTGCGGATAAATGCTTTGAATTTGTTCTTCTCCGTCACTATTTCTATTAATTGCCATAAAATCGAGGTAAACTGATCTTACATCGCCGCTAAAAGTTATGACAATATCGTTGTACTCTTGAACAGGTGGCTGTATACTTTCTACATCATCGTCTTTCCCAATCCAGATACTGGTAGTTGCACTATATCGAAACAGCCTTGGGCCATCGCCTGCCACTTTTTCAACAACAACACTGTATGGCATATTAAAACCCGCAGCACTGTAGGTATGAGACATGGTATTATTTGAAATAGCGCCCAATTCTGACGAGGTAAGATTGTAAGATGTAATTGGACAGGTGAATTGTGCATTCAGCCAAAGAGATATACACAAACAAAAGAGCGTAAAAAAGGATCTCATAACAGGTATTGGTTATATACAACTTACGAAATGGTTGACCCGCGAAATTAACAACTTAATGATGAACCTCAAAAAATTTCAATCAAATAAAACCAAGATTTTGCAAAATTTAATTTTGCA
>JBIPOO010000142.1:0-9655 GCA_044379045.1 Saprospira sp. | reverse complement strand
AGTTTCCGTTACTGGTTTCGACCTGGTATTGCCCATGCTCGAATTTAACATTTTCAACCTTGGTTCTGTAATGAATAGCTGCTCCCTTATTTTCGAGCCAATCGGTAATTTTTTTAACCATTTGAATCATACCGCCAAAGACATAGTAATTGCCAAAATTGGTATAACAAAGCGCCGTTGCGCCAAAGAGCACATTTACTTCCTTTGTAAAATTTTGCGCGGTGATGAGCAACTGTTCGTTGACAAAATCAACAAATAATTGATTTTCATTCAACTCAAATTTCTTGAGCAGATAATCCATAGAATAAAATGCCCAAGGAATTTTTGACAGCTGTTGGGGCCTGAAAGAAGCTGCAAGGGAGAATAGATCTGATAAACTTGTTGGTGGAAATGCTTTCTGTTTCAAAGAGCTTTCCCAAACAAATTTGCTGATTTTGAAACAAAAATTCCAAAAACTGCGTTGACCTTTTGTACCAAAGATGCTTTCTGCTTCTGAAATCCATTGCTCGAGATCATTGTGCCTGATTAAAGTTTCACCATTTTTCAAATGTACCTTCATGGGAACTTTTAAACGCTCCGTATCAATTTCAATACCGATTTCATCGAAAAGAAAACCTAATGGCATACCTTTGTCGAAACCTACCAGTGTTGTTGCTCCACTTTCGAAGATAAATCCTTGACGATAATAGGAACTGCTGCAACCGCCCGGCAGGTAATTTTGCTCAAGAATTGTCAGTTCATGCCCTTCTTTTGCCAACAAGGCTGCTGCGCTTAAACTGCCCATTCCAGTACCAACAATGATGATCTTCGACATTTTGTTAAATTGTTTAACATAAATAAATTAAAATCATTAAACAAAACTTTAAAACCACTTGTTTAAACAACATTCAGAATTCAATCAATACTCTTAGCGGAACTTTTTCTGAATTTTTTATCCGCTTTTTGTCAAATTTAAATTCAAATTAAAATGAACGGAACTAAAATCCCAAACAAGGATCTTATCAGCACCTATGAAGAAATGGGCGATGAGCATATCCTTACATCTCTCGAAACTCCAATGCGTCCCGGCGCTTTCGACCTTACAGATGAAGAAAAAATAGCTAAAATAGCTACCCATTTCGAACAAATTATGGATATTTTGGGGCTAGACCTTACGGATGACAGCCTGAGAGGCACGCCACACAGGGTCGCCAAAATGTATGTCCAGGAAATTTTTAGCGGGCTCAACCCCGGCAACAAACCTGCTGCAGCACTTTTCGAGAACAAGTATCAATACAATCAGATGCTGGTGGAAAAAAACATCCTGGTCCAATCGACTTGCGAGCATCACTTTCTGCCAATTTACGGACGCTGCCACGTAGCCTACATTTCAAATGGTTATGTAATCGGACTTTCAAAAATCAACCGAATTGTACAGTATTTTGCCAAGCGTCCTCAGGTTCAGGAACGCCTCACGATGCAAATTCTCAACGAACTGAAAAGAGTGCTAAAATCTGAGGATGTAGCTATTTACATCGATGCCAAACACATGTGCGTATCGAGCAGAGGTATCAAAGATACTTCAAGTAGTACAGTCACATCGGCATACAGCGGCAAATTTGAAGAGGACAGCACCAAAAAAGAATTTTTGGCGACGATTCAAACTGCTTTGGAAATGTAAAAAATTTTTGAAACGAAACTATATTCTTAAAAGAGGCCTCGCGCCTCTTTTTTTTTGTCATTAACTGAATATATTTTTTAAAAAAAATTGTAACCTTTTTTATTTTTGCCATTATTATCTAATAAATAATCCATATTTAATTCTTAATAACTAATCTAATGAAAAAATTACTTTTTTTCCTACCCTTACTTTTTTTAAACATCTTGCATGCCCAAAAAAATGTCACAAAAGAATCGCTGCTTAACAATAAAGACATTAGCTGGGTTGCTGAATATGATGTAACAATACCTTTTGATTTACACACAAACAATTTAAACGATTCTGCTTATAACAAGTATCATAATCCACATGAAAGAGCTACATGGATTTCTTCTTATGACAATATGGGTTTTTTGACCCAGATGGGTACTATTGGCTTTGGCTCGACAACACTAAAAGAAATGGAAATTTTCAATAATATTGCCGTTTACTTCGCACGCGCTGCAAGATCACCTAAAACATTAGCGTATTTTGATGCTGAATTACAGAAAAAAATGAGCGCTGATGATAAGAAAAAGCTTGGATTGTACTCTGAAACAATTACTTTGATTGATCCTAACACTTATTCAGAAAAGGATACAACAGTTGAGACAGATCTATTTTATAATAGTGTTCGTTCAGTAGTAAAATTAAAGTTATTGGTTTATTTCGATAACAAAAGCGCAAGTTTCAACACAGTTTGTCTTTCTATTGCTCCGATAGTAGATTATTATAGCCTTATAGGTGATTATATCTCCTCAGGTGAAGCAGTTTGGCTTCCTGTTGATAACTTTGATAAAACTTTAGATTACAGCGTAAGTAATATCAATTATGCTAAAAATACCTTGATTTCTGTTGATTTATCAAAAGCAAAAACCCTAAAATCATTAGAAAAGCCTAATGATGCAGGGATAAAAATATTGAGTGCTGTTAGAAAATCTCCATCAAAACATGAAATTTATTTTGGTCAGATTGGACTGGAAAATCCTTCAGAAATCAATGAAGAAAGCAAAAAAAATTTTGGAGAACGAATTGATAGCATCACAGTAGTAGATCCTTTAACATTAGAAGAAAAACTTGAAGTAGTAAAGAGCAGTATTAAAGCAGAGCATATTCGAGGTATTCGATTCGAAATGAATTGGTATTGGGACGAAAAAGAACAAAAACTAAAAGCAACAACCTTAGCTTTTGCACCAATAGTTGATTATTTCGATAACGAAGGTATATTAAGAGCAAGCTCACCAGCTTTTTACAAAAAAGTCTGCAAGGGAAAAGTACATAAACCGAACGGTCTAAATAATTAATAATTATTAGGCATATTTTTAATCATTAAATTACAATAAATAAAATTATGAAAACGATTATTTGTTTAATGATTTCAAATTTCATAGGAATTGGACTTTTTGCTCAAAAGGCCAGACACATACCTAATACAAATTATGATTATTTGCTTATTGGTATTGACAATCTTATCAAAAATGATTTTACCTCAATCGATAAGGGCGAAATTCAAAGTTCAATTTCGGGTACCGAAGGGACAATTACGGAGGAAGCCGGAGATTATATTGTAAACCTAAGCAACTACAGTGATAAGAACTGTACCTTAGTGTTTAAAAATAAAAAAACTGGGGAAATTATTAAAACACTTAAATACGCCATAAAAAGAGTGGCTGACCCTACTACTGTTCTCGGAAATTGCAAAAAATCAGATGGGAGTATAAGTGTAGGAGAATTAAATTTAGAAAAAAATTTAATCGTATATATTTCTAACGTAAATTCAACAGCGCCGATTTGTAGCATTCAAAAATTTAAAGTAATCGTCGAAAAAGGTGCTAAGAACAATTCAACTCCTCCTTTACAAAATCAAGGTGCCGATTTTAATGTAAATGTGAATAAACTGATAAAGTCTGTAAAACCTGGCGACAAGATTCATTTTTATGATATTGAAGCACGCTGCGGGGGTGATTCAACAAACCGAAGAATCAATCGAATCACAGTAACTATTCAATAAACAGGTTAAAACTATATTTTTAAAAGAGGCCTCGCGCCTCTTTTTTATTTAACCTGACCAATATACACTAACTTATAAACAGCATTCTCGAATAAAACGGGAAAATCTGTTTCAGTTTCTAAAAAAAGGACAGCATAATTTGTATTGTACTTTTGATGCAGCATTTTCAGCCTTTCGTTGTCAATTATCTTGTAATTAGGTTCAAAACCGTACAGCACGGCGTTAAATCCTTTCAAATCGGTCCAACCATAACAATCGAATATAGAAGTTTTCCAATCAATCATCTCTTTTCCTCCAAAGGGCAAGGTTTTAAAGCTAACTACCAATGCTCTGTTTGCCAGATAACGCAGTTCACCAAACATTGGTGGGACAGTGAGTATGGCATCGGGAGGAGTAAGTTCCTTTATTTTTTTTGCCAATTCAAGCTGAGATACAGGAAGATCATTTAAGCTATATTGGCGACTGACTGCTCTTTGCAATGGAGTATGTTTTTCAGGTCTTGGGTTTGAAATCCAAAAAAGCAGAAATAAGCTTGTGCACAATGGCAAAATAACAAGTTGAATCTTTGAGAGGTTTAACATTGAAAACAAGGGCAGGGTAAGCAGCATAAAAGCCCATGTATTAACCTCGGCCGAATGTGCAGTGTGCTGCCAGGATTGATAAAATCCATAAACACCCAAAGCCAACAGCAACGAAATTTCAACAATTAAAAAAAACTGATGCAAATTTAATCTTCTGCGAATCAATTTACTAAACAAGAAAAGCCCAAAAATCCAAAGTAAATTAGTGAGTGCAAAGCTGCTGATAAGTGCAGAAAAAGCATAAATTTTCTCTAATTGGGTTCCTCGTTGTAAATAAAATCCAATCAGACCGCCCAATAAAACAAGTAACAAAAATTTTAAAACATATAATAGCCTGAATGTCTGCGCAATCACAACTAATTTTACAGGATAAAGCTCCACAAATACATAACCGGCAATGGCCAGTAGAATTAATACAATTATGTAACCCAATAAACTCAGTTTAAAATAGCTTTCTTTTTTGTATGTGTATGCAAATATAAACCAGAGTAATAGTAACAAAGACAATAGTTTAAATGCAAGATTCCGCTCGGCCGGATGCATAAAAACTGAAGGTAAAATATGGTGCGGCACCCTGAATTGTGCATAAATCTCTATGAAGGTTTTTGCATCGAGACCTTCCGTTTGATTCATAAAAAAGGGCAATAAACTCAAAGATGCAAAAAGTATAAAAACCGTCAGGCCTAAGAGAAAGTGTTTGTATTTCTTTAGCTGAAATCTGTTATTGTAAATTTGCTCAAAAGCTGCACAGAAAAAGAAAATGAGCCCAGTCTCAGGTCCTGCAAGCGGATGAATAAGCGAGGCAAACCCTAATGTCAAACCCGCGTAAAACCATGCTTTACGCAGTATAAAACTTAGCGAAAGCAAAATAAGGGAAAAAGCCAGCGAATTAGGTGTTAAATAGTCGGTATGAATTTCTGCAACTGAACCCAATTCAACTGTCGGTACGGTCAAAACAAGAGAAACAGCCAAAATCCCTGACCATTTTTCATCGGAAAACAGTTGTCGGGCAATGCCGAAAGTCGAAAATGCAACTAGATAATTTACAACAAAAGTAAGTAGAAAAAAAAGTAACGGCAGTGGAATTACTGTTTTGAGCAGAAGTATCAGTTGCGTATAATAAAACCTTGGATCGTAATTTTGTGAAAAAGCATTCAAAAAACTGTCATTTCTTAAATATTCCGAATTTTCAGCTCTAAATATAATGGGCAGATGCTCAACCTGGTCCATCTGCCCGAACTGATAATTCCATAAAGTGGTCAGCAAAGCTGAACAGAAGAGGAAAATCGGAGTTGTATGTTTTTCTATTTTCATTGAACGCTACTCGGATTGTAACAAAAATAGTAAAGGAATTGGATAAATTCTAATAATCTATCCCCTTCATCTCGTCATTCTTACGAGACATATTCTTTCCTCATTCCGCTCTAAGATGCTTGAACTGAGGAGCTGTGAGACTATGGAGGAAAGCCTCCAGGTCATCCATTTCTGTTTCGCTTAGTCCAAGAGGCGCTGCAAGCAAAGTGTCGCGATTGAGTCCATGTGGTCTTAACTTTTGAGGTTCATTATAATACTCAATTACCTCACGAAGTGTTTTGAAACTGCCATCGTGCATGTATGGACCCGTCACGGCTACGTTTCGCAAGGAAGGAACCTTGAACTTCCCAAAATCAACACTATCCTTACTAATTTCATAACGGCCTTTGTCCTTATCATTGACATTATCGAAAAGACCGATGCTTCGAAATTCATCTCCTGTCAAATCGGGGCCAAAATGGCATTCGAAACATTTGCCTTTAATGTTAAAAATTTCGAGACCACGCATAGCTGCAACAGAGATTGCCGTTGAATCGCCATTCATGAAACGGTCATGATCGGAACCTGTTTCCAGTGTTCTTTCAAAAGCAGCGAGCGCATCTGACAGAAGGGCTTTTGAAGGTGCTGCACCGTAAATCCTGTTAAACGCTTCGACATAAAAACTGTTCCTTTTGAGGCGGGCCACAGCAGAATCGGCAGGAAGGTTCATTTCCAATGGATTTTCGATGGGTATCAATGCCTGTTCCTCGAGCGAAGTAGCACGCCCGTCCCAAAACAAAAAGGGGCGACTAAGCACATTCATTGCCGTAGGCGTATTTCTTGTGCCTTTTTGCCCTCTCACGCCTGGGCTCAAAGCAACTGTATCGGAAAAAGCAAACTGTGGTTTATGACAGGAAGCGCAACTGATGCTGTAATCTTCGGAAAGTATTGAATCCTGGAAAAGGATTTTTCCTAATTCCTCGGCTGTTGTTGGTCCGCTGTATGGCATTGCAACATCATTTTGCAAATTAGCAAATGCAAATACTAAGACAATACAGAAAACGGCAACCGAGTAGAGTTTCATAAATGATAAATTGATGCTGCAAAAATAAGCAAACGCCTGAAATTCTCTAAGAATTATCAGGCGTTTGTATGCTTTTTAACCTCTTTTAACAAGATGTTAAATCTTATTCTGCTGATTCGTCGGTTGTATCTTCTACTACCGGAGCTTCAACTTTTTTAGTTCTGTCTTTTGGCGTACCGAAGATTTTAACACGACGGTCTTCCAATGTCTGACGAGTCTGTTCTTTGCGAGCTTCTACTTTTTTGTCTTTGCTTTCAACCCAAACACTGTAAAGTTCGTTTGCTTTATCCTGAGACATAGCACCCTTAGCAACACCTCTCTGAAGATGTTTTCTGTAATAGATACCTTTGTATTTGAGGATTGCACGAGCTGTATCAGAAGGTTGTGCACCATTCATTAACCATTCAAATGCTTTGTCGGCATCGATTTCGATTGTTGCAGGAATAGTGAGGGGATTGTAAGTACCAAGACGATCGATATAACGGCCATCGCGTGGTGAACGTGAATCGGCAACTACGATGTGGTAAATAGGCGCTTTTTTGCGACCTTTGCGTTGTAAACGGATTTTGACTGCCATTTTTTTTTAAATTTTAATGTGTGATAGCATACCCTGCGTAACTTGCTCAACAAGGGGCAGGATTTTTAAGGCTGCAAATATAAGTATTCATTTTTGAATTTTCTTCTTTTTTAAAAAAAATTAAAGAAATTTGAAAACTTATGTAACTTTTGGCACATTTTACGTTAGTAGAATTGCAATGTCGTAACTTTGCAATAGCAATTTATTTATTAACTCAGATAATTTAAAACTATGAATTTCAAATCATTTTTGAGCGCAACACTCATGTTACTTACTGTTTCAATACTCTCTGCACAGGGTATTTCATTCGAAAAAGGCAGCTGGGATGAAGTTGTCAAAAAAGCAAAAGCCGAAAATAAATACATTTTTGTAGATGCTTATGCCGAATGGTGCGGTCCATGCAAGCGAATGGCAAAGGAAGTTTTTACCGAAAATTCGGTTGGTTCTTATTTTAATAAAAATTTCGTTTGCTACAAATTCGATATGGAAAAAGGCGAAGGCCCAAAATTTGCAAAAACCTATACAGTCGCAGCCTACCCTACCCTACTTTTCTTCAACCCATCTGGTGAATTAATTCACAAAGCAGTAGGTGGACGCGACTCAGAAACATTTGTGACATTGGGCGAAGATGCTATGAATCCTGAAAAACAGGTTTTTACCATGAAAAAGAAATTTGAAGCCGGCGAGAAAAGTCAGGAATTTCTAATAAGCTATATCGATGCGCTTTTGAATGCAAGTGAAGATGCCAATGAAGCAACCGAGTTGTATTTCAACGCTGTACCCAAAGAAGATTGGACGTCGATGGATAACTTTATGCTAATTTACAAAACTCAGGCAAGCCTTGATTCTAAAATGTTCAATTATGTCTTAGCTAACAGAGCACTTTATGAAAAAAGTGTTGGTAAAGAATATGTTGACTATCTGATCGATGAGGTTTACAATAAGGAAATCTCAAGAGTATCTGAAGAAAAAGATCAAGTTGCTGCCGATGAGTTGAAACTTAATATGAAGAAAAATCTTGGTTCAAATGCCGAATCTATGATTGCTTTTCTGGATTTAAATTACAATATGGATACAGAAAACGAGTTTAAATACGCTCAAATCTTTTTTGACAAGTTCTGTGAAAATTCAGCACAATTGAATTCATTCGCATGGTATTATTTTGAAAATGAAACTGATAAAACAAAACTGAAAGCAGCATTGAAATGGGTTGAAAAGTCAATAAAACTTGATAAAAACTGGCAGAATTTAGACACCAGAGCAAATCTTCACTTTGTACTGGGCAACAAAAAAGCTGCACTTGCCGATGCTAAGGAAGCTGTTAAAATGGCCAATGAAATTGGAGATGATGCTTCAGCAACAGAAGCACTTATCAAAAAGATTAAAAAGTAAGCTTTAAATGCGTTTAACTAAAAAAAGACTGTTTCCCTGAGGGTGACAGTCTTTTTTTTATGTATAGGATTAAATCAATAAGCTTTAAATGTTAATCCACCCTTATCCCATGTCTATTGGCATCACATTCGTTGCAATAAGTTTTGCCATCGCAACCAATTACACCTGGACAATCTTCTGTACAAAAACTGTTTCTAAACTGTTGTTCCAATTGGGCATCGTAACATCCAGATTCTTTTTTGCAGGAAAAAATTGTAAGCAGAAGTGTTATGAACAACAGTGCTTTCATTGTTTTTTGTTTTAAACTGTAAAATAGAATTATGCTATTGTTTAACATACTCGCCTGTAAATCGCATAAAAACCCGATTGCCGTCCGATAAATCGAAGCCCATTTGCTTGTTCATTATACCTACGCGCCCTTTGTGGCTGAAGCAAATGGTAAATGCATAAATTTTATTGGGTATCAATTCTTCTTTTGGATAGTCGCAGATATAATAAGGGTCGTTAGTCCAGGCTTTTTTGATACTCAGTGGTTCTGTGCCTAAATACTTAAAATGCTTAATAAGGTATCTGCTTTGTGTTTCGGGATTAATTTTACCAAAATTATGTTTCAGAGAATCAAAGGCAATATTGTAAACGGTATCTTTAAATAAGATATCTTCCTGCACAGGATTTTGCCCCAATGCTTCTTTCGAAAAAAAACAGATTAAAACAATAAAAAAAAGCTTTCCCATCAATGCAAAAATAAAGGCATAATTTATCACTATTGTTTTACTACTTTTTTCCACCATCTGGCTTCATCAATTCAAAGAACTGATCGAGTTTAGGTGTTATGATAATTTCGGTTCTCCTATTTGCAGATCGTCCGGCATTGTTATCATTTCCTGCTTTGGGAAGATATTCAGAGCGACCACCTGCAGTCATTCTTTTTGGATCGACTCCATATTTGCTTTGCAAGGAACGTACAATAGCTACTGATCGCATCACACTTAGGTCCCAATTATCTTTCATGCAATCGCTTTTTATGGGAACATTGTCG
>JBIPOO010000443.1:0-2566 GCA_044379045.1 Saprospira sp. | reverse complement strand
ATTTAATGCTACTCATCCACAAATTTCAATTGTCGAAGACAAAGAGGTACTTTATTTTGCATCAGACCGGGAAGGTGGTGTAGGTGGGATGGATATTTGGTATTCAACCAGAAATCTGACCGATGAACTTGTTGCCTTCAATATTCCTAAGAATCTGGGTCTTAATGTAAATACTATTGGCAATGAAGTGTCGCCTTTTTATCATTTTCCAAGCCGTTCGCTTTATTACAGTTCGGATGGAAAAGTTAGTACAGGTGGCTTTGATATTTACAGATCTATAGGGGAGAAAATTGAATGGACCCTGGGTGAAAATATTGGCTTCCCGCTAAATTCATCGGCAGATGATCTTTTCTATGTGGTGAGTGAGGCGCATGGTGGTGGTTACTTGATTTCGAACAGGCTTTTTGGTAAGGAAAAACAATCTACAACCAACGATGATATTTTTTATTATAGCGAAGTTAAACGAAATCTTTTGGTGAAAGGGGCCGTTTACAGCGAAAAGGATCCTACAAAAACTGCATTGAAGGATGTTACAGTTAAGTTTTACGATTTTGATGGTTCGAAAAAAACAATTGTTTTTGATCAGAAATATCCTTTGGCAAGTGAGTATAAATTTACTCTGGCAGCCGACAAAGACTACATTATGGAGGTCATCTGCGAGGGTTATCAGATTTACAGCACCGATATCAGCACTAAAGGAATTAAAGCAGTAGAAACCAGAAAAAAGGATGTAGCCCTGAAACCTGTAGAGGAAATAGTGGCTGTGGCAGAACCTGTTGTTATAGTTCCAAAGAACAGTACTAAAGAAAATCCTTATCAAGTGCCCGTAACTCCGCCTATTGATCCCAAAACCGGTAAACCTTATGCTGAAGGGACGGAAGGCTACAAAGCTTTTATGGAGGCCGATAAAATTGCAAAATTGGCCGATGATAGAAAGGTATACATAGAAAATGGTGAGATAAAGCCAGTTATCAAAGAGGTAATTGCAGTGGTAGAACCTAAAATTGATCCCAAATTTGCAGTTGTACCTGAAACCTATAATAGTAAAGATAATACCTTTACATTGCCAAAAACAGTTCCAATTGATCCTAAAACAGGTAAACCCTATACTGCCGACAGCGATGTTTACAAGGCTTTTGAAGAGGCAAACAAAATTGCACTGCAGGCCGATGACCGTAAAGTTTATTGGGATAATGGTAAACTAATGCCAGGCAAAGCAAAGGTTGTTGAACCAGAGATCGACCCAAGATTTGTTGTGGTTCCTGAACAGTACAATAGCAAAGAGAACTCTTACTCACTTCCTTCTAAGGTTCCTACAGACCCTAAAACTGGCAAACCCTTTGTTGCAGGTTCTCCTGTCATTAAGTTCTATGCGGTTGCCGACAGCGTTGCTAAAAAAGCAGATGCCCGTAAGGTTTACTGGAATAATGGCATACTCGAAGCAGTTGAAAAAGATATTGCAGTTGTAAAGATCGATACGCCTAAGGTTGATGCCCCCGATCCTCGTTATGTAGTTGTACCAAAAGATTACAACAGTAAAGAAAACACTTTTACTGTACCAACGACAGTACCGATTGACCCTGCAACTGGCAAACCTTACGCCCCTGGCACCAAGGGCTACGATGAATTTATGAAGGCCGATAAAATAGCCAAAACTGCCGATGATAGAAAGGTTTACTGGAATGGAGATGAGCTTGTAGCCTACAATAAACCCGAACCAGATCCACGTTATGTTGTTGTCCCGGCAGAATACAATAGTAGCGATAACCCTTTTAAATTAGCTAAAGTTGTGCCCAATGACCCCAAAACAGGAAAACCTTATCTTGCCGGTTCTTCAGTTTACCAGGCATTTGAAAATGCCAATGCCGTGGCAAAGGAATCTCCCGAGAGAAAAGTTTATTGGGATGGGGATCAGCTTGTTGCTTTCATTCCTATTGACACTACACCTGCTATAGCTTTAACGGGTCAGTCATTTAAGGTACAGGTTGCGGCTATGAAAAACCTTAATACGGCCAAATATCAAGTTCTTTCCTCTGGAGATCTTTCAGAATATACAGTTATGTATGAAAAAATTCAGGATGGAATTACCCGTGTAGTAGTTGTTCCTAAAGCTAAAAATGAGGATAACACTTTCGGTTTTAAAAATAAAGAAGACGCACTCAGAGCACTTAAATCTGTCATAGATCTTACAAACTTCAAATCTTCTTTTGTCGGAATTTATGAAGGAGATAAAAGGCTCGACGGTCTGATCAGATTGGATAATCAGCCAAAGATAGCAGAATAAGAAAAAAGACTGTTTTTATAATGTATTGCCCCCAAAAAGTAGATACTATTTGGGGGCATTTTTATTTTCACACATTCCATTCAATTGAATTAAACCTGCTTAATTTGATTTAATTATTTCCTTCATCCTTTTCAATAGCTGCTTGCCATAGTCGTCAAATTTATCAAATTCAGTACTATTTTCGCTGCTCATAGCTAAAAAGGTAAAATTATCAGCAATGATTTCATCGGGGTGGATGGTGTAACGGGTATTGCGACCAATTTTTTCCCAATAGCCTTTAAG
>JBIPOO010000436.1:0-2577 GCA_044379045.1 Saprospira sp. | reverse complement strand
CAGCAAAATCATAAATGGGAGCATGCACTTTTTTGCCTGCCGCAATCCTGAGCAGGATCGGGTAAAGCAGGTAGGAATGAAAGAGCGCAAAAACTGAGGCCCAGAATATGAAAGCTGTGATAATCATCATATTAGCTGCCGATTATGTTGTTATACTCCGCAATAAGTTGTCGGGCAATATGTAGATTGTCGAAATTTTTTTGAATGAGGATGGCTGCGTTTTTACCCATAAGCCTTGCTTTGTCATAACTAGAAATAACCGATAAAATTGCAGCAGCAAAATCAATGGCTGAATTGGCAATTAACACTTCCTGATTGTTTTTTGCAGCGATTCCTTCAAGTCCTAATGAAGTGCTGATTACAAGTCGTTCCATAGCCATCCCCTCCAGAATTTTTACCCGCATTCCACTGCCCGAAAGCAAAGGAACCAGCATACAATGATGACTACTTATGAACGCTGCTGCATCGGCAACTTCGCCTGCTATAACAATTCCTTTTGTATCAATGTTTTTAAGCCAGTCGGGGCAGTTTCTACCAGCTATATGTAAGCGGGCTTCGGGTGCTTTTTCAATGACTTTGGGCCAAACCTGCTCAATTAGCCATTGCACACCTTCGATATTTGGCAGCCAATCGAGTGAACCGATGAAACAAAAATCTGCTGCTGGTTCATTAGTTTTAATTTTGTAACTTTCAAGATCTAATCCTATAGGCGAAACAATTGAAGGGACTTTAAGCCCCAAGCTTTTGAAAAAATCCAAGTCTCTTTCTGTGATGGCGGCCATCAGGTCGTATTGATTCAAACTGCTGTTTTCAAAATTTTCCAGTCTTTTACTCAGTAGTTGCAAGTACCATTTTTTTACTCCAACAGATGTATTGTCAGCAATCCTTTTCCAGATTTCATGCTCCACATTGTGTGAACGCATACAGATTTTAGCATTTGAATATTTTCTGATACAATTGATATAGGGCGCCAGGTAGAGCGTTTCCATTTGTACAATGTCGAATTTTTCGGCCTGTAAGAGATTTTTTAGTTTTTCTTCAAATTCGGGAGAAATAAAACGTTCGATATGGTATGATTTATTGGAAAAAAGATTCAGGAAAGCATCCAAAACCTTTACGCGATTATCGATATCCACCAAATGAATGTCTTTATAATGATTGAAGTCTGCTGCGAGGGTTTTAATATCGAAAGGGTGTTTACTGGTATTCATACTCAGCAGTGTCAGCTCGACCCCTAAACTATTCAAAGCTTTAGCCATATAAGTCACGGCAATTGCCTCTCCATCTTTAAGCGGAAAGGGAAATTTTTTTGTAAGCTGTAGTATTTTTATCATGATTTAAAACCAGCGCTTATTTTTCATGTAAATGAACATTACGATGAAGGTGATCAGCATAACAGAAATAATGGTTGGATAGCTGTACTGCCAGCTCAACTCGGGCATATGTTCAAAATTCATTCCGTACCAACCGGCCACAAAGGTTAAAGGAATAAAAAGTGCTGAAATAATTGTTAGTGTTTTCATGATATGATTCAATTCATGGCCTGTTTTTGAATTATATAAATCCATCAGGTCTTTGAGCATTTCTCTGAAATTATCAAAAGTATGAATCAGGTAGTTAGCCTGATCCTGAATGTCATTGAGATATGCAATGGAACTTCTTTGGAAAAAATGATCAGTCTCGGTTTTAATTTTTGTGAGTAAATCGCGTAGTGGAGCAATATGTCCCCGCAGTATATTTAGTTCTTTCTTCAGTTGTAAAACTTCCTTCGAGAGATCTGTTTTCCGCCAGTTTTTGCCCAATAAGGAATTTTCGAGATCCACTATGTTTTGTCTGATATGTTCCAATGTGAAACCGTAATTGTCGATGATGGCATCGAGCAGTCTTATAAACAGATAGTCCGATTTTCTTTTGCGCAGATAGCCCTTGTTTTGCAATATCCGTTCGCGAACCTCATCGAAAACATCGCCGGGGATTTCCTGAAAGCTAAGAATAAAGCCATCGCCAACCACCAGGCTAATGTGTTCAATAATCAAAATCCCCTGTTCGTCGATGTGCATCATTTTGAGTGAAAGGAAAAAATAATTATCGAAGGCCTCAAATTTTGGCAAGAGTCCAGGTTTGACAATATCTTCAACTGTAAGGAGGTGTAAACCATAAAATTCGCAAATTTTCTCTGCCTCCTGGTTGTTGTTACAAATATCGATATCAATCCACTGTACATGGCTGCCTGGAATTTTTTTCAAAAATTCAGTCTGCTTTTCGAAATCGCCCTCGGTATTTCGGCACCCTTGCTCGTTATATTCTATCAGTGAAAACATAGTTTTAAATTAGAAGTTAGAAGGCTGATGTGAGAAGTTAGCTTTTTTGTAGACTAAAGACTGTGAGACATTAGACGCTAGACTAAGCATTGTATCGAGCATAAAGAAGCAGGTATCAAGACTTTTTTTTTTGAAATACACCTGAAACCCGATTCCATAATATTTGGTTAGGTATCTCGAGATGTTTACCTTTCTATTCATGTTTGTAAAATCTAAGTACTTGATACAAAGCTTAAAATTTTTTCTAGTCGTTCAG
>JBIPOO010000435.1:0-2579 GCA_044379045.1 Saprospira sp. | reverse complement strand
CTAAAGTTTGTGTTTTGAACTCCATTTACAGTAAAGCTGATACCCGAGGCATTTCTTACATTGGTAACAGTGGCATTGATATTTGAACTAGGTGTTGGAGATGAAGAAACCTCTGTAGATGGATTCGTAATAACAACTGTAGGAGGATTGGTTGGGAGAGGCTGATAATTTATAACAGTCTGATCACTTGCATTTCCATCCTGGTTGCTGGCTGAAATCAAAATAGTATTACTTCCTTGTTGTAGAATGACATTATCGGCACTGAAACTTGTTCCGTTGAAATTGAAATTACTTTGTGGTTGACCATTTACAAAGAAATTGATATTAGATCTGCTAGGAACGTTTGTTAAAGTGGCACGAATGTTCTCGGAGGCATTCTGAGTGTTGTAAGGGTTACCTGCAGGGAAGCTTATATTAACAGTTGGAGGATTTTTTGTGGGGACAACATTTTGCTGATAGATAATGGTTACATTATCCTCGGCAGTTCCTGCAGCATTTGTTCCGGTAATACGAACTGTATTTGCACCAATATTAAGGCTTACAAAAGCATCGAGAATATCTGTATTGGGGCTGAAACTATAATTATTAACGGCAATGTTATTTACATACATCATCACTCCGCTGCGGGTTTCTACATTGCGAATGGTGCAGGCAATGCGGGTTGTGCCACTGCCGGTGGTGTAAGGCGACTGATTCGGTGTCGTGATATCAACAGTTGGTCTGTCAACAAGCGGGGGATTAATAGGTTCATCAGGTCTAATAACCTGCCCAGAGGCATTGCCACTAATTTTGAAATGCATAAAAAGATTGGCATAGTGGTGAATATTATTGCCATTGCCTCTGATTACACCATCAAAATCATCTTTAAAAGTCCAGTTTACACGATGACCTACTCCAATAGCAAAACGTTTGGTGATCCAATAACCCAGCTCTATTCCGACATTTGGGGTAAAGGTTGCGCGCAAATTATTGCTAAACTGACCATGCATTGGAGTTTCATATTCTCCATCGCGATTTGCCAAAATTTGATTAACGATTTCATCTTTGCTCAAAGTCGGATCACTGCTGATTGTGTTGTAAAGATTGGTATATGGCGAACCTAATACCCAGTCACCATCGAGCTGATCATAACGCACGCCGTAAATTCCCAATCCAGCGCCTCCATAAAGCGATAACCAGATTCTGTTCTTACGACGCAAGTTTTCAAAGTTAATACGACCTTCCAATGAAAGGTCATTAAATGCGGTGCGATGATTGTGATACACAAATGCATAATCGCTATTCAGTGTCGAATTGTTCGTAACATTGGTTGTTTGAAAATCCTGACCAAAAGTGGTTGTGCCCAGGTATCTGAACCTCAAATCAAAAGACAAGGGTGCCGTAGGGCTGTAAAAGATATTTTTGCCCAGATAAAATCCGCCGCCGCCGCCGACGATGGTTTTTACATCGCTTTGCTGCCATGCAGCGCCGCCATTGAGGCCCAAAAACCAATGTCCGCCATATCCATCCTGTGCACGTAAGGCAACTTGACCGATAAGGCTGCAGAAAATGGTCAGCATTAAAGAGTTGAATAAAGTTTTCATAGCAAAGTATTTGTTAGGATTACAAATAAAAGTTTAGTACTGTGATTAAATCATAAATTTCTATTTCGATTAAAACTACTTTCGTGCCAATTCTCAAAATAATAATGCTGCAAAGTAAGCAAATATTTGTATGAATACTGCCGAAAATGCATTAAATCAATGTTTTGGACTCATAATTAGTTTTAATACAACTTCCATTGTAGTTCCGTCAATAAAATTTTTAAATAAATATTAACATATTTTATCATTATAATTTCCCTTATGAAAATACTCACTGCGCTTGAAGCTTTGAAAAAAGTTCACTCAAACTATAAAATTTTTATACATACTGCCGCAGCTGCTCCGCTGGCACTTATTGAAGCACTTATGCTGAGGGCTCCGGAATTAAAGAATGTAAAAATTTATCAATTGCATACAGAAGGTCCGGCACCCTATGCAGATGAAAAATGGGCAGAAAGTTTTGAAGTGAATGCACTTTTTATTGGTTCAAATATTAGAAAAACTGTACAGCAGGGTAGAGGAACTTATATCCCTATTTTTTTGAGCGAGGCGCCAAATCTTTTTAGAAAAAATTATATCAATTTAGATGTTGCGCTCATATCAGTTTCTCCGCCCGATAATCATGGTTACTGCTCGCTGGGTGTTTCGGTCGATACGAGTTTGGCAGCAGTAGAAAATGCAGAGATTGTCATTGCACAGATTAACCGCTTTATGCCAAGAACTCATGGCGACGGTATCATACATATCAGTCGAATTCATTATGCAGTTGAAAAAGATGAAGCGCTGCCTGAAATTGAACAGGCAAAAATTGGCGAAATAGAACAGCAGATTGGAGAATATGCTGCCTCAATTATCGAGGATGGGTCTACACTACAGATGGGTATCGGTGCAATTCCTAATGCGGTACTTTCCTGCCTTGTAAACCACCGTAATCTTGGAATTCACAGCGAAATGATTTCAGACGGAGTATTAGCCCTTTTGGAAAAAGCTGTGATA
>JBIPOO010000141.1:0-9756 GCA_044379045.1 Saprospira sp. | reverse complement strand
CCCGCGCAATGGGTGAGCTGTGCCGATGATGACTATTTTCATTATTTAGACTTTTGACTATTAGACGCTTAATACTTTTGAAGTTAGGAATTTTGTATCGGGTATCAAGTATCAAGTATCAAGTATCAAGTATTAGCAACCTCGCACTGTCTACTTCGTACTTTTCACTTTAAAACTACTAGTAACTCGTAACTTCCGCACTAATACACTGTTCACTTCGTACTTTTCACTTTAAACTACTAGTACCTAGTACCTCGCAACTCCGCACTAATCCACTGTTCACTTCGCACTAATTCACTTCGTACTATAAGCAGCAGCTTCCTTTCTCCATTCATACCTTTCGTACCTTATTTTCAAACCCGGAATTTTGATATTTAAGTTTTCAAGATCCAATTCGCTGAGCGAAGCCAGTTGATTAAAAGTAAAAACCCCTTCATTATTGAGCTTTTTCTCCATACTGCTGCCAAGGCCAGGTAATTTCATCAAATCGTCCGAAATAATTTTTTCTGCTTTAGGTGCAGTTTTTTTGGAAGATTTGGGTTCTTTTTTTGTTTTTGGAGTTTCTTCGGCATCATCATTTTCGGCATCTTCCGATTTGTGGCGCGATGCTTTTTGCCTAAGTATTTCACTCAGTTGGTCCAGTTGGTTTTCTAGGCCATCAAGTCTGTCGGCGAGGCGGCCATAAAGCCTTTGTTCAAAAACGAGAAAACGTTCTTCGAGCTGCTCGTACCTGCGCTGAAGATCATCTTGAATTACTTTTTTAATTTTGTCAAACATGGTATTTTTTTTGGGAAATTAGAATTGTAAAGCTATGAAAAGTTGTAAACCAAAATTGGTGTCTCGGTCTTTACGGAAAATAAATTCCTTGTTAGCATCCAAAGAACTTTGTTGAACATCATAATTGTTGTTTGTTACATCTGCAAGACCATAATATACACGGGTTCCAATGCGCAGACCTTTTGTAAAGAACAGAGAAGCACCAAAATTCAAACCGTAGTCAAGTGTATTGAAAAGTGTGCCTCTTTTTTCATTAAAGTTATAGTATGAGCCTATTCTTGACGGATAAATAATTGTAGTCTGGTCTAGCCTTCCGGTTTTATCTACAGCCCTGTCTGCCAATGCCCCGGCATCATCAGTACCTCTAAGGTCAAGTTCTAATTCAAGAAAATCCGCGGGGTCTGGATTTACAGGATCGATTTCTCCATATTTCAATATGCCTAAAGATCGAGAAGACACCAAAAAAGAAATACTCGGACCAAAATCAAACATCAGCCTGTCTTTGATGGCAAAGGCATAAAACGTAATTGGAATCTCAACATAGCCGTTGGTAATATTTACGCTGCGAATCCTTTTTTGACCGGTAAAAATCTGGGTTGAATTCATATTTGATACCGTACCGTCAAGTCTCAGATATGAGTTATCAGCTTCGAAGCGGTGAAGCGCACCTTTTTGACTAAAAAGCACCTCAGCTCCGAGTCCAATATAGTCATTGAAAGGCATCGAAAAAGTACCCCCTACACAAATACGAGCGGTCATTTTGTACGATTCCAGGGTATTGTTAGCAGCATCGATTTCCTTAGGCCCAAACATATGCGATAAGGTGGCCCCGGCTCTGAAGCCAAATTTATAATCTATCTGTGCCTGTACTTTAAAAATTGTAAAAACAGTTAAAATAAATAGGAGTTTATTGCTAAATTTCATGATTCCGAATTGTAATTTTAGGCTTTAATAATTTACTGCAAAGATAGCAAAACTTATTGTAGAAATTGAACAGCTTTAAAATTGAAAATACCATTAAAAGTTGTATTTTAATGCTCAACAAATCTGTTTTTAAATGAAATTCCGAACCGAAATAATTCCTCAAAAAATTTCAAGCCCCATTGCTTACGACAATCAAATCCTTGCTTTGGGATCCTGTTTTGCTGAAAATATTGGTGGGAGATTAGCTGCGCTAAAATACCAGACAGATATCAACCCCTTTGGAATTCAGTACAACCCCGCTACAATTGCTGAAGGTTTACGGAGGATTATTTCGGCCAAACAATTTGAAAAATCTGAACTTTTTGAATTTAATAACGAATGGCACAGCTTTGCGCATCACAGTGATTTTTCGGACGCAAATCCCGAAAATGCGCTCGAAAAAATGAATAACAGACTTGAAATAACTGCCAATACCATTAGGGAAACGAATTTTCTGATGCTCACGTTGGGTACAGCCTGGGTTTTCATTTTAAAGGAAAATTCAACAATTGTAAGTAATTGCCATAAATTAGCGGCCGAAAAATTTATCAGAAAAAGACTAAACGTAGAGGATATTTTCTCATTGTTAAAAAAACCTTTAGAGGGCTTAAAGTCAATTAATCCTGATTTACATATTATCATCAGCATCAGTCCTATAAGACATTTAAAAGACGGCCTGCACGAAAATCAACTTAGCAAAGCTACACTTTTGCTTGCAGCCGAAAAACTCTGTGCCGAGTTCGAAAATATGTATTATTTCCCTGCCTATGAACTTTTGCTCGACGATTTGCGCGACTATCGTTTTTATGCTTCCGATATGATGCATCCCAGCGCCCAGGCAATTGATTATATCTGGGAAAAATTTGAAGAAAGTTGTCTTAATTATAATGAAAGCCAACTTAGAAAAGAGATCAGCCAACTGGTACAGGCAGTGAATCACCGATTATTCAATCCTACATCAGAAAAAAGTCGTAAATTTGCAGCAGCACAAATTAAATTAATTGAGGCCTTAAAAAATAAGGCTTCACATCTTAATTTTAATGACGAATCAGCCTATTTCAATTCCATTGAGAATCAATCGAAATAAAAAAATATAAAAAAACAATGAGTCAATACAGACAATATATTTACTGGGCTCTTGGTTTTGGGGCAATCGGGGCAATTGTTTACTATTTCAGTGACATCCTGGTTTGGATACTGTTGGCATGGGTTGTATCGCTTTTGGGATCGCCGGTTATGAATTTTTTGTCAAAAATAAAACTTGGCAAAAAAAGGCTGTCAGCGGCTGTCAGAGCATCGATAACACTGCTGTTTTTTATACTCATTTTTGCCCTTTTTCTTGCGCTGTTTGTGCCGGTTATCATACAACAGGGTAATAACCTTGCAAAAGTAAATTACACTCAGGTAATGGAAGGCCTGGAAGAACCAATTAATCATTTGTATAAAAAACTCGATGACGCTGGTCTTGTAGAACACATTCCAACAGCTGCCGACACGCTAAAAAACAAAAAAGACAGCCTGAAAAACCCGCTCGACAGTATCAACATCAAGCTTCCAAATGAGGAAACAGCAGTGACAGTTAAAACCATCCAAATCGATTCCATACTTCGAAAAAAAGGAGATACAATTACCAAAACCAATATTCAACTGAGCATCAGTATTGAGAAACCTGAAAAAGACAGACCAAGCGATGCTCCAATTAGCGATTCATCGGCAATTGTCATGCCTTTCGACAGTCCGATGGAACGTCTTCAAAAACAGATTTTCAGTTATTTCAACCCCTCTTCTTTCCTTAAAAGTACATTTTCTACACTGATTTCTATTGTTGGAAATTTATTTGTACTCATCACCTCGGTTCTTTTTATCGCCTTTTTCTTTTTGCAAGAGGAAGGAATGTTTGCCAGGGTTGTTAAAGCACCCTTTCCCGACAAACAGGGCGACAAGATCGATCGGGCACTTTTTATGATCAAAAAAATGCTTATCAGGTATTTTGAAGGCATTTTAGGGCAAATCTCAATTCTTACCCTTTTTCTTTGGCTACTGCTCACAATAGTTGGCGCCCCCAATGCGCTGCTCATTTCATTTTTCGGAGCAATTGTGAATGTAATTCCATACATCGGCCCCTTTATCGGAATGGCTTTTGGACTCATTGTCACAATTTGCTCCTCGCTGGATCTTGATTTTTATGCCCAGACTGTTCCTCTGCTTATCAGTGTTATCATTATCTTTTTCAGTATGCAGGCACTCGATAATCTGCTCTTACAACCCATGATTTTTTCTAAGAGCGTGCAGGCTCATCCCATTGAAATATTTGTGGTAATTGTGATAGGCTCAAAACTAGCTGGCATGGTTGGAATGGTTGCTGCAATACCCTTTTATACTGCGCTCAGGGTAATTGCTTCTATCTTCCTAAGTGAATTTAAATTGGTACAACAGCTTACTGCACGGCTCAATATAAATCTGCATTGGGTCAGAGGGAGCCGAAACGTGATGACCACGCCAAAAGAAAGATTTGTACACCCCGACCGCATTGAAAAATCATCCAAATGGGATGCTTATAAGTCGACAAGCCAAAGAAACAGAACCAAATGAGGAAGCATTTGCATTATGAAACTCCGCTTTATCAATCGTTCAGACATAGCAGCGGCACAAAAAAAATCTACTACAAGATGGAGGCCTTACAGCCTTCGGCATCTTTCAAATTGCGTGGAGTAGGCTTACTTTGCCAAAATCTGGCAGAAAAAGGTGCCCGTAAATTTGTCATTGCATCGGGTGGAAATGCCGGATTGGCAGTAGCTTACAGTGCTTTTGCCCTTGGACTTCAGTCGCATGTAATTGTGCCCGAGTCTTCGAGCGATGCCATGAAACTTAAAATCAAAGAATTGGGCGCTGAACTTACGGTAAAAGGCAAAAGCTGGGCCGAGGCCCATGAATATGCCCTTTTGATCTCCGAAGAAACTGATTCTGCTTATGTCCATCCATTCGATCATCCGCTTCTTTGGGAAGGGCACTCGACCATCGTTGAGGAGCTTGCTAAAACCATCGAAGCACCCGATTATATTATACTTTCGGTAGGAGGTGGCGGACTTTTTTGTGGCATTATGCTGGGTCTGGAAAAAGTCGGCTGGAACAATACAAAGGTTATATGTGCCGAAACTGAAGGGGCAGCTTCCCTTGCAAAATCTCTGGCTGCAGGACATCAGATTACCTTAGAAAGCATAGACAGCATTGCAGGCTCTTTGGGTGCAAAACGCATTGCAGATAAGGCCTGGGAATTGGCCCAATCAGAAAATGTTATACCTTATTTGTGTAGTGATGAAGCGGCTATGCTTGCCTGTCGCGATTTTCTGGACGAATCCAGAATTGTGACTGAAGCTGCCTGCGGTGCAGCGCTCTCTGTTTTGAACAGTGAGCTGATTGCTGACGCAAAAACTGTGGTCTTTATTGTCTGCGGTGGGGCGGCATTGAGTGCTGAGACGCTATTGAACTGGCATTAAAATTCAAATAAAAACTAGCATCAGCAAGCCGATAACCAGTAATTCCACGGCAAAAATAATTGCACCAAAAACAAGTCCCTGTCGACCAGTTGTAAAGAGTTTTGCAAAACTGATTTTAAGCCCGATAGCAGCCATGGCTATTGTAAGCACCAGATTTCCACTGATTTTCATAAAATACAGCACTTCCTTTGGAACTGAAACAAATGAAGTAAAAATTGTTATTCCGATAAATGCCCATAAATACCAGGGCAAATTGAAATGCTCACGCCAGTTCTTAACATTATCTCTGTTTACCAAATAATTAAAAAAAATCAAGGCAGGTGAGAGCAAGGCTACTCTGGCTAGTTTTATGGTAATGGACACCTCTCCCACTTCATCGCTGATACCAAAGCCTGCTCCGGCTACGTTACCCACCGAATGCAGGCTTGCACCAATGAGAATACCTGAAGAAGTAGGTTCAAATTCAAAATATTTTAGTATTATTGGAAAAAAAATCATACCGAGGCTGCCATAGAGATTTACAGCTGCCATCGCCATACCCACATCTTCTTTATTTTTGCTTACAGATGGCGCCAGTGCAGCAATAGCCGATGATCCGCATATAGTGGTGCCAAAACCTGTTAGCCACCCAGTTGTACCGGGACATCTAAGTTTTTTAGATAGAAAAAAAGTAAGGAGCAGCATTATAAAAACAGTAATGATAACAATACTGAAACTATTGACACCCAATTTAGCAATTGAGTTATAATTGATGCTGAATGCCAGAAAAAGAATGGATAATTCCAACAATTTACTACTGGTATAGCTTATCCCCGATTGGAAATTATCGGGTATTTTTATCAGATTCCCAATCAAAATTCCAACTAATAGTGCTACAAGAATGCTGCCAATGGCAGATGGCAGAAAATCGGCCCCAAAATAAGCAATCAGCCCGATGATTGCAGAGAGTATGATGCCTTTATAGTCTTTCGCTATGTTCATGCCACAAAGCTAAGGTTTTAAAAACTTGTTTTCTGTGATCTGTGGCACAAAGGTGAAACTAAATAAAAGGATTTGGGTTGTATTTAGTTTTTTTTAAAAATAGTGAAACAAAGAACGCTATATGGTTTATTGAGGCTTTATGATATCTCCAAACTCACCCAATAATTTTTTACTTTCTGAATTAAGTGGATTACCCCAAAAATTTATACCAGTCAGTTGATCCATTTTCAATAGCTTATCAGGAATATCCTTAAACTCATTACCAATCAAATTTAGACTTTTGAGCTTGGAAAGTTTATCAAAATTATCCGGCAGTGCACCAATATTGTTTCCACGCAAGCATAGCTTTTCTAAATTTACCAGATTAATTATGTCGTCAGGAATAACTGATAGGTTGGCGTACATAAGTGTCAAATTTTTAAGATTTGTTAACTTACAAATTTCATTGGTAAATATATCCGTAGAAATTATGATACCAGTCAAATCCAATTCTTCTAATGCTGTTAATTTTGCAAGAAAATTTGGTTCGAGTATTTCACTGTTTCCCAGATCGAATTCATCTATTGTCAAATTCAACTTTTTTAAATTTGACCTTTGAAAAATATCGTAAGGTATTTTAAAAACTTCTATATTTATTTCTTTATCGTTCATTGTTCGTTCTTAATTTCCTGAATTCATCAACCTGTCTTTGCTTAATAGATATTGGAGCCTTTTTTAATTTTCATATTCACTAAAATTTCAAATACGAAGATATGAAAACCTAGTTAAATATGGAATCTTTTTCAAATTAATATCACAAAGTTTATTTGAAAAGTGTATTTTTTCGAATTATCGCTTTAATACTTTTCTATAATCCCAAATTGTAACTCAATACAAAACAAGTGTTTAAAAATAGAAGGGGTGTCATAGCTAATCTATCCAATCGAACAAATATTTTTCATTGTATTCAATTTCAAATTTTTGAAGAAAATCCATATATTCTTCTTTGAAAGTTTTTTTTCTGTGGTGTTCCTCCTGATTGGTGATGTATTGATAAACATTTTCAATTTGCGAATGAGCATAAGAGAAAGCTCCGTATCCTTCTTGCCAAGAGAATTTACCTTTCAGGAGTTTTTGCTCGTTGATAAAATTGGAAGAATTATTTTTGATGTCTCTCACCAAATCGGATATGCACATTGTTGGTTTTAAACCGACAAAAACATGAACGTGGTCTTCAACCCCATTTACTATAATTGGTTTTTGGTTTTTACCTTTGATAATGCCGGCCATATATTTGAATACTTCGTCTCGCCAGTCCTTTTTCAATAGGTTTTCTCGTCCTTTTACAGCAAAAACATATTGGATATAAATTTGTGAAAATGTGCCCGCCATAATGTTGTGTCACCCTTTCTGGGTTTGGTTGTGGTTTGTTAATTTAATAATAATGTTGTAATCATATCAATGTATAATCATTCCATCCCTTCGGGATTTTGATACATTTTTGATATCTTATCGTCTATAATCATGTCATCCCGTTGGGATTGTAATGGTTTTATCGTTTTGTTATCATCACATCCCGTTGGGATTTTGATGCATTTTTGATATCTTATCGTCTATAATCATGTCATCCCGTTGGGATTGTAATGGTTTTATCGTTTTGTGATCTTCATGGCATCCCGTTGGGATTGTAATGGTTTTATCGTTTTGTTATCTTCATGGCATCCCGTTGGGATTGTAATGGTTTTTGATATCTTATCGTCTATAATCATATCATCCCGTTGGGATTGTAATGGTTTTATCGTTTTGTTATCTTCATGTCATCCCGTTGGGATTGTAATGGTTTTTGATATCTTATCGTCTATCATCATGTCATCCCGTTGGGATTGTAATGGTTTTATCGTTTTGTTATCATCATGTCATCCCGTTGGGATTGTAATGGTTTTATCGTTTTGTTATCTTCATGTCAGCCCGTTGGGATTGCAATGTTTTTTTTGCTATAATTCCAATAACTTGCCGCAGGGGCTATATTTCAATACGCCCCCATACAACTCATTCAAAATCAACTACACAAAAACTTTACGAATAGAATCAAACAAGAACATATTATCTTACTTTTTCTACTCAACCTTCACGCTTACACCCTCCGAATGGCTGGTAAACTCGGGTGCATACATACACTGAATTGTGGTTACGCCATTGCTGAAATTACCCTTATGGCTGACACGCAAACCATATTCAAAAACATAATTGCCTTTGCTAAGATAATCGAAAAAGAAATTTGTAGCGGCATCGCGGGTACTTTCATAGTAGCCCAAACCTCCCTGATATTTGTACTGACTCAGCACATTCACGGGCTCAAAACCGGATGCACGCATATCTTTCATGTGTACGTACTCCATGTCTCTGTCAACTTTCAGCTCGATACGAACTTTTATCAAATCTCCAGGCAGCAGTTTTGTCTGTTCATTGATTGGCTGTAAAACAGGGCCGCGATCTGTACGCACTTCTTTGAATAATTTTTTGGTGATTTTTAAAGGGGTGTCTTTAAAATCGGTCACCTTATCCAACTGCTCGAAATACTGCCAGTAAACTGCCCCCCAGGCAACATTCTTATTGGGATTTTCAACTTTTACAGTCGCCATTTCATTTTTGATTTGCGCAGCATCCCAAGAAGTTTTGAAATAGCCCGTACCCGCTTCTTTATTGATTTTCGATTGATCGAGCGGCTGATTACCTATGCTGATTTTCACTTCCTGATCCTCCATCAGCCAGTTATCGCCGCTACTCAGCAATGCATAGCAGGCCGATGCAGTAGCTTTTGTAGTTTTCCAATGTGTTGTCTGTTTGGATTTTAGCAGATATGTTTTAAGATTATCAACTGCTTCGGCGTCTTTTGCCACCACATTGAAGACCTCAATAAGCAGACAATGTGTTTCGATGGGCATTTCATACCAAAAATAACCGCTTGGATATTTCCAGTACATACCCATTTCTTCGCTTTTCAAAGCGCGCTCTTTGAGCGATTTTACAATATTCTGTGGGGTTATTTTGTCAATACCCTTTCGGTGCAGTGCCAATGCGAGCATGCCTTGCATATAATCTGACTTTGAAAGCCAGTATTTTGCAGCCTGAGCTTCATAATATTCGATGGCTTTTTTGGCAGTTTTGTTTTCCACCAATATGTTGGGGTAAAAGCTCCTGGTATAAAGATAATGGATGGCCATGTAATCTAAATGATCTTTTTCCAGATAAGCCTTTTCACCCTCGGTTGCTTTTTTGGCAATTTTTAACAATTCCTCATAATATTCGGCAAGTCGATTATCTGTATAATCCACGGCTTTAGATACCATATCGGCTACTTTTTCATCCGTACTAATTGATTTTACGCCAAGCACATCCAAATGCCCAAATCCCTCAGCAATATATTGTGTGATGTACCAAGAGTCGACTCCACCTGGAAACCAGGCAAAGCCACCGTTTGGAAGCTGTCGGTCGACAAGTTTATCTCTAGCAACCTTCATTTCATTACCCATTCTGTTAAGATCGAACAATATACCTA
>JBIPOO010000140.1:0-9785 GCA_044379045.1 Saprospira sp. | reverse complement strand
TTTGTGCAAAATCTTTCAGAAAAAGTTTGGGGATCAGTTCAGAAACAAAGGGTTCCGAACCCCACCTTTTCATAAATTCTATGGTTTTACGACGATTTTCTTTTTTGTCTTCCGTATCTTCGAAAGGATGTGAATGAAAAAGGCAAAGACCCGACAATTTTTCGGGATAAAGTTCGGCAAATGCCATCGCCACATAGCCGCCCATGGAGTGTCCTATAAAACAGCATTTATCAATTCCTTCCTTTTCAAGGATTTCATTAATGCAGCTTGCCATGATTTCCATACTGGTTTGATCCTTTGCTTCCGACAGACCAAAACCGGGCAAGTCGGGACAAATGACAGTATAATCATTCAAAAAAGGAATTTTGAAATTGTCCCACATGCTGCTGTCTTCGCAGAAGCCATGTAAAAGTAAAAGAGTAGGCCCATTTCCCAGAATGGTGTAAGAAATCACTTTTGACACTAGCCCCTTTTTTCAAATTTGCAATGTTGTTTCAATGTCTCCACGCTTTCGATACCACCTATAATAGTTTTAATAAAACCGGATCCTATGTCATAGACCCAGGCATGCAGCTGTACTTTATTGCCTTTTTCCCAGGCACCGCGAATAATATTGGTATTGCCAAGGTGACTGACCTGCTCAATGGCGCTGAGTTCCACCAATCGGTCAAAACGGGCATCTTCATTGGTCAGTTTTTCGAGTTCATCCTCGTAGAAGTGCATGGTATCTCTTATCTGCAGCAGCCAATTGTCCAAAATACCATAGCTTGCGGTTCCCATTGCGGCTTTTACACCTCCGCATTGATAGTGGCCGCAGACAATCACATGTTCCACCCCTAAGTATTCCACAGCGTATTTCAGTACACTTAGAAAATTAAAATCGGTATAACTCACCAGATTGGCAATGTTGCGGTGTACAAAAAAATCGCCGGGTTTGGTTCCAGTAATTTCATTGGGCGGCACACGACTGTCGCTACAGCCCAACCAAAGCACTTTGGGTTCCTGTCCCTTTGCAGAATTTTTGAAAACATCGGGATCGAGGGCCAATTGTTCTTTGACCCATTCCTGATTATTATCAAGCAATGATTTTATATAGTCTTCAGTCATAATATTTAGTTTTTAATTGAATTTTTGGGATAAAAAATATTGAAATTCAGCATTATAAAAAATACATATATATTAACGCCAATTGAAACAAAAAGGGTATTTTCCGTTAGCATCGATGTAAAAATAATAACATAAACCAACAAATCCCAAATCCTTTTGTATGCTTTTTGGTAAACCAAAGGCCAACAGAAAAAGAAAAGGAAAGACAACAGTCCAAGTATTCCACAACCGGCATAAAAAGAGATGAACTGGTTATGTGGCTGCATGGGGCCCAATTCGGGATAAAACTCTTTATAGACCTTTTCCTGCTCGCTGTACAAATCGCCGGCGCCCACTCCTATCCAGGGATTTTTTGCTGCAACTTTTAAGGCAACTTCATAAGAAATCAGCCTTTGCGTATCGGATAAATTTGATATTTTCCCACTTTGGTACTGTTCCCAGTTGTAGCGCATGAGATAAAATTTCTGACGGATTCCGGGAACAAAGTAAAATGCTAAAAGCGGCATTATTAATAAGAATAGCAGGAGTGTAATTCCCAAAACCAACTTTTTCCGTACAATAATGCTATGAATGAAGATGACAGCAATTCCTGAATAGAATGCCAAAAGTCCGCTCCTGACCGATAAGATATGCAGCATAATCAATAAGAAAATGCCCAAGAAGAGTTGCAGGTATTTTTCAAACTTTGGAAAAAACAGATAAAATCCATCAAAAAATAATTTAAATGCAGCAAAAACCGATAAAGCCAGGAGTAAACTGAAACGTATATGATCCTCCTGCGGTGTGGGCAATGTTTTACTGATAGAAAGCTGCTGCTGATAATATTCAAAATTGGGAAGGTAATTCCAGAGTACCCAGCCAGAGGCGACTGCCACCAGTACAATCAGATAAAATAAAATAATAGCTACCTGCTTGCGGTCGAACGCTGGGAGCAGACCAAAGGAAAGTGGCACTAACAAGAGCGGCAGCATGACCTGTATGAGTCCCCAAAATTGATGGGAATTTTCAGAGTAAATTCCGCTGATTAAAACAGTTATAAAAATACCGGCTGGTGCAAGAATTACAAGATTGCTGATAAGTTTTTTAAAATCCTTTAGATGGTCATTACTCAAAAGGGCCGACAAAAGCAGCAAAATAATTCCAACACTGATTAGAAATTTGGAGAACACCAAACCTGTAACCAGTATTAAACTGGAAAACAATGCTAACTTTTCACGCATCGGTATGTAGCGTATCAGATTTCAAATCGGAGATATTTTATGCTAAGTCCCTTGTTCAGGTGCATTTGTTCATAATATGTTTTGATGTTCCATTCGGGCATCTGATGTTCGAGGGCGTAGATATTGTCGTTCGAAAATTGTAATTTCAGTTTTTCCTCATCCAGCATTTCCAAGGTATATTCATAGAGTTCGGGCGAATCGGTTTTCAGGTGAACAAGACCGCCCGTTCCCAGAATTTCGCGGTAGCGTGGCAGGAAATAGGGCGAAGTCAGTCTTTTTCGGGCTTTGGTTAGTTGCGGGTCGGCAAAGGTAATCCATATTTCAGATACTTCTCCAGGTGCAAAATACTGTGTAATAAAATCGATCTGGCTTCTGATAAAGGCAACATTTTTGAGCCCATCGCGATGCGACTCGCTTGCCCCTTTCCAGAGCCTGTTTCCTTTCAAATCCATGCCAATAAAGTTGCGTTCGGGATACATTCTGGCCAAGCCAACAGCATACTCTCCTTTTCCACAGGCCAATTCGATGGTAATAGGATTATCATTGCCAAAATATTCTTTCCAATGCCCCTTCATAATTTTTATTTCGCCATTGGCAGCAATGAGATTGGGCGAATGCACCTCATGACTTTGAAAAACATTGGGAAGCGTTCCAATTTCTATAAATTTTTCCTGTTTGCCTTTTTTGCTCATCTTTTTACAGATTTTTAATTCTTGCGCAAAAATAGAAAAAATCCGAACAGCTTAGTGTGTTCGGATTTGATGATATTATTTTCATGGCACAAAAGCTCATAATTATCTTGGCTGCATCAGTCTTTCATACACCAAATCGGTATGATTATTTTTAAAAGCAGGACCTTTCATTTGGGCAGTGATGTAAATCGCCTTTAGGTTAAGCTGCTTTTCATCCCCTTCGCGCAAAGATATTTGACGATATTCGATAGCTGTTTTCAAGCTTTGCTGCATCTGAGCCACCTCCTCTTTATTAGCTTCGCGTCCGCCGTTTTTCTCGAAAAATTTGTCCGCAAGTTGTTCGGCAAGGGTTTTCTTTTTGGCTTTTACTACAAGGGCCAACTTGGCAAATTCCTTGTTTTGATTATCTAATGCTTTTTTGGCAGTAGCAAATTTTTCCTGAAGTTTAGGGTCGGCATTATCGTAAGCCTGTACATAAGCGCTGTAAGCATTCTGAAGTTCCCGAACTGCGAGCAAATCTTTTCTTGCCAGATTGTCTTTTTTCACTTTGCCACTCACCTCATTTTTAATGACAGCAAATTTGGCTTTCATGGCTTCAGTTGCCTTTTTTAATTCCTCTGTCTGCGCTTTAACATCTTCAATACGCTCCGCTCTGTCTTTGGATGGTGCTTTTTTAGCAGCTTTTTCTCTATTTGTTGTTGCCGAATTGCCAAAATTTGCTCCAAGCGCAGTAGTTACAGCGCCATTTTTGACAACGTTTTCAGCTTCGCCCTCGGTTTCGGGATCTTCATTGTCTGCACCGCCTTTTTCAATTACATTGGCACAAAGACCAACCTTACTCAAAATTACTTTATCAAAAGCACGTACTCCTTTAGTTTTGATGCGGCCATGGCGTATTTCGAGATTAAGCTCTTCGCCCTGTTGGGTTTCTTTTCCAAAGCTTGCATTGCCAAAAGCAAAATCTTTTTGCGAACGTTTGCGGGCGTTGTTTTTGTAATATTTCTCCCAGGTTCCTCTAAAATCGCCAATAACGACAAAAGGAAGTTCCTTGCCGGGCAAGTCCGGAAAATTCCATTCGGTCATGATCATAAAATTGGTAGTCTGTCCGGGTTCAGAACAAGCGGCTTTCATGCGTTTCAGTTCTTTGATGAACATTTTGCGGTAATCGATAAAACTGAGTCCCTCAATATCTTCGGGTAGGATTTTTGGCTTTAACATATCTAAGTAATTTGAGGATTTGAAAATTAGCTAATTTGAAAATTGCCCCAATATTTTTCAATTTTGAAATATTGAATTGGAATTGTAATTACAAAGGTGGAAATAATCAGCTCCTGTTTTGCCGACCTTATGAATTCATTGCCACAAAATAAGGATAAAAAATTACAATTAAAAGCCCGACCAATAAAATTCAAACAAGCGACTTATTTTTTAAATATATTGAAGAGCTGCGACTTGCTATTGATGCTCAATTTTTTGTAAATATTTTTAATATGAGCTCTTACAGTATCGATTGAAATTCCGAATTTATCGCCAATCATTTTATAACTAAGTCCTTCTAAAATTGTATTTGCAATTTCAACTTCCCGTTCGGTAAGGTTATCCATTACCTTTTTTTTGCCGCTGAAAAAATCCATTACTTTGCGGGCAATTTTGGGCGTCATATAGGCGCCGCCGTTTTCAACCGATTTAAAAACATCGATAAAGGCATTATCGAAACTTTGCTTATCGATATAACCAACTGCCCCCTTTTGTAAAGCTTTGAAAATTGTTTCTGAATCGTCTTTAATGGAATTGATAATAATGGAAACATTCGGAAGTTTAGCCAGAATTTTATCAATTGCTTCGAGCCCTGTCATTTCTGGCATCATAATATCCAATAGAATGATATCGCAAGTATCTTCCGATTTTAAAAATTCTACCGGATTGAGATAATATTTTTCACAGAAGTACTCACCCTGATTATTGATTTGCTTTTGTACTAGTTCAGCAATAATCATATTGTCTTCAATTATGATAACTTTTTTCATTAGTTTGGTGGGTAGGGTTATAATTCAAAAGAAAATTCGAGGATTTCTTCCTCGCTGCTTTTCGAAATGCTGAAATTGCCATTTTGCCTTTCTGTCCTCTTCTGGAAATTGGATAAGCCGTTTCCATTTTGTTGGTAAATTATAGCTTTTTCCCCAATTTCGTCATATTTCACGGTTATATTTATATGATTCTTGTCAAGTGTTAGTACTAATTCAATTTTTTGAGCCCCAGAGAAATTAACAATCGTAGTAATCGATTCATAGATACAAAGTTTCATATCGCGGTAGAGCTCCTGTTTCAATTTTAAAACTTTATTATCAGCAAAGAAGAAGGCCTTGATTTCAACATCATTAACCGATCTTAAAAAATCTTTAATGTCATCTTCAAATTCCTTTAAACTACGTCTTGTAGGTCTCATCGAATCGATAAAAGTTCTGATACCATAGAGCGCATCGTTCAAACCTGGTTTGACTAAAGCGTTTGTCGTTTCAGTTGCATTGCTATTGTTTACCATCATCAATAGTTTTGTGAGGGTCGTGCCGGCCTCATCGTGCAAATCCTGAGCAATTCTTTCTTTGGTTCTTTTTTCTATTTTAATAATTCTGAAAAACAAAAATATTGAGACGGCAGAAAGTAAGCTGACAATAATTGCGATGAAAATAAAAAACAATCTGGTCTGATAAAAAGGCACTTTGGCAATAATATAAAAAGTTTTTTCGTCGACTACAACTCCTAGCGGATTGAGCATTCTAATACTCATTTTGTAGGTACCGGGCCTATCATTAGATAACCTTATTCGATTTTTAACGACTGGAATCCAATCGTAATTTGCTTTTTTAAACTCGAAATTATAACCCGATTTTTCAGCATAGTCAAAATTACTCAGGTAAATGTACAAATCCTCTTCACCTGTATTGAAACTAATATTTCCCGAGCTAAAGTCTGTATATGAATATAGTTTACTTGAACCATTGCTTGTTTTTTGAATTCCAGTAATAAAAAAACGATTTAAATAGTTTTTATTACTTAGAATTTCCGGGTCGACAATATCATACATGTTAATGCCGCCAAAAATAAAGTCACCATTTTTTAGTTTTGCAAAACTCTTGTAGTTAAATTCTTCATTTCGCAGTCCATCGAAACGGTCAATAGAATAATTTTTATTGTTTTTGTAGTCGATAACTGTAATTCCCGAGTAGGTTGTAGCCCAAATTCTGCCAGATTTATCTTGTTGCAGGGCAGTTACTTTTTGATGTCTGATTTCATCCGGTTTGGAGTATTCCTTTATTTTAGTAAAATCGGTGCTTTTTCTAAGTTCTACTCCGTGATTTGTGGCAAGCCAGATATGCCGATTTTCATCATCGACCAAAATGTCTTTCACTGCTGTTTTTGTGGGTACGGTTTTTCTAGAAAAAATAATTTTACCGGCTTTGTCTATTTTAAAATTCAATAATCCAATATCAGTTGCTGCCAAGAAAGTACCACTGCTTTTAACCGCTTCAATATCATAAACATTGAGTTTTTTTCCAATTGGATAAGTTACATTGGTTTTGGTTTTTAAGTTGTAAGTAATAATTTTCCCAAAGCCCCCCAATACAAGGGTTGAATCATTCAAGCTTGAAATATGAAAAAGCCCAGTTGTTGAATCTAAATCGGTAAGAGGGATTTTAACATATTTATTATTGAAAAGATTATAACTATAAAACCCACTTCCTTCTGTTGCCAAATAAATCACAGAATCAACCATAATTCCATCGTAATAGCTTACAGGAAATTTTATATCGGATAGATTTTTAAAAACTTTTGATTTTGAATCATATTCAACCACAGACGGATAACCAAGCATATAAAATTTACCTTTATCCCCTTCAATGATTTTGCGTCTTACCCTAAGTATACTAGTCTTAAAGAAACTATTGTCATCAATGGATTCAAAATAATTCTGATTCGTGTAATTTATTTTAATTAGACCCTGATTTGATGCTATCAGAATAGTTGTTGGATTTATTTTTAGGATTTGTTTTAACTCTACATTTGGAATTTCTCTTTGAATAAAATTATAAAATGAAAGAGAATCTGGAATGTTTACGCTTCTGAATGCATAGATTATCTGTTGGCTACTTTCAAAATCTTCATTATAGGAGGTGACTATTTCACGTACATCGACATTGGGATAAGGCTTAAGGTTATTGTTTTGATCAAAAACCATTAGTCTATCAGACATATTCAACACTATCCCATATTTTTTTGAAGGGTAAATAAAGTAGCCTGTTTTATTTGGTTCATTATAAACCCTTAGCTGCTCTAGATTTGAAAGTTTAAGTTCAAATACTCCTAAGTGATAGGAACTAACAAAGATGCTGTTATTATGAATTACAATATCATCTTTGGGGTTAAACTTGAGTAGTCTTTTTATGAGGGCAGCTTTTCCCTTTTTTAATTCCAAAAACCCATCCGAGTACAAATGTGCAACTGTATCATTTTTTTGATGCATTGAAAGAATCCCTCTATCTGTGATTTTCTTGAAAGATAGTTTTTGGGGATCTAGCTCTATGAGCCCCTCTTCTTTTGACAAAAGATAAATCTTATCTCCAGTGCTATAAATTTTCGAAATGTTATTATTCGTAAAAAAGTTTGCCTGATTTTTATTGTTAAAAACAATAAAATTGTTTCCATCGAAACGGGTTAGGCCATTATGTCCTGCAATCCAAACAAAACCAAAATTGTCTTTTACAATATCCGAAACAAAGTTATCTGCCAATCCTTCGTTAATCCCGTAATGTTTGTAATTCGAAATAAAATTTTGAGCAGAAAGCAATAAAGTCTGAATTAAAAAAAAAGCTGTAAGTAAAAATATAGCACGAATTCGCATAGCTTTGATTTATTAAATACGATACAAAACTATTAAAATTTTCTGAGTAAAATCTTAAAACGCTTCTCAAGATACTTTTTTTACAGAATTATTCACATTGAAATTTGTATTTATTTAATACGAGTTGAATGCTAAAAACTTTCGTTAACCTTTATTAAACACTTTGCCAATCGTTTAAATAAAAGTACAAGGTTACAATACTTTGCCAAGCCCAAGACCAGCTGCAAGTTTGTTCACACTTTACAAAGGAAGCAAGCTTACAGTTCAGGGTAATAACTCAAACTACTATGTAGTACACCTTGATGTTGAAGTATGCGATGGCAACTAAGATAAATCAAAACTAAACCAAAACCAAAAAGGTAGTCTGTATTGCTCAGGCTACCTTTTTGTTTTTTGGGAATTAAAAACGGGGGGATTATGTCTTGAAAACATTGAACAATTCTGTTTTGCTGTTAATGTTCAATTTTTTATAAATATTTTTGATGTGAGAACGTACAGTATCCAATGATATAAACATCTTCTCGGCAATCATTTTATAACTCAGACCATCTAAGATAGTATTTGCTATCTCATGTTCTCTTTCAGACAAGGGCTCTAAAACTTTCTTTGGGCTGCTAAAGAATTCCATTACTTTTTTGGCAACTTTAGGGGTCAGATAGGCCCCTCCATTTTCAATCGATTTTAAAACTTTGAAAATGTCTTTATTGAAACTCTGTTTATCAATGAAACCTACAGCCCCTTTCTGCATGATTTGATAAATCGTATCGGAATCATCTATCTCAGAATTCATAACGACTGACGCCTGCGGACACTTTTTCAGAATTTTGTCAATGGCATCAACGCCATTCATCTCAGGCATCATAATGTCGAGAATTACAATGTCAGGATTTTCGTCTGACCTTAAAAATTCAAGTGGATTTGTAAAATAGTTTTCACAGAGATAATCACCAGAGCTATTGATTTGTCTCCGTAAGATTTCAGCAACAATAGTGTTGTCTTCAATAATAATTACCGTTTTCATGATTTTGCTTTGTTTAATGGTTTAAATTGGTTAGTCGGTTTGTCTAAATTCATGTTACAAAGCTAGGCCTTAAATCAGGCAGGAATGTTGACCTGCATACGCATGGATGCTGACCTGCATCAAAAAGATAAATGAGGATTGTCAGTTTTTTAAAAACAGAAAGGGCAGCTTGTGTAGCTGCCCCCTGAGGAAATTAAACTATATAAATTATCTTGTCCGACTTAAACTGATACCGCTGCTTTAATATGTGGATGCGGGTCGTAGCCAATCAGTTCAAAATCCTCATATTTAAAATCGAAGATGGATTTAACTTCAGGATTAATAATCATTTTTGGCAATTCCCTTGGCTCGCGGGCAAGTTGAGTCTGTGCCTGTTCCAAATGATTGAGATATAGGTGGGCATCGCCAAAAGTATGAACAAAGTCACCTACTTTTAGTCCGCATACTTGAGCCATCATCATCGTAAGCAGCGCATAGGAGGCGACATTGAAAGGTACACCCAGGAAAGTATCGGCACTGCGCTGATAGAGTTGACAAGATAATTTACCATCGGCCACATAGAACTGGAAAAGGCAATGACAAGGGGCAAGCGCCATATTTGGAATATCCTCCACGTTCCAGGCCGACACGATAATTCTGCGCGAATCGGGATTTTTCTTCAGCGTTTCCACTACCTGCTTTATCTGGTCGATACTACCGCCTTCGCGGGTTGTCCAGCTGCGCCACTGTTTGCCGTAAACCGGACCCAGTTCGCCATTTTCGTCGGCCCATTCATCCCAAATGCTTACCTTGTTGTCTTTCAGATATTTTACATTGGTATCGCCATCGAGAAACCAAAGCAATTC
>JBIPOO010000019.1:0-27500 GCA_044379045.1 Saprospira sp. | reverse complement strand
ATCATTTTTTCACGGCACAAGTTCTGGAACAGATCCTTTGGTATCCTATTTAAATAAGCCAATTAAGATCAATGAAGATCAATCTGTGCGTATTTTGCCCGAATTAAAAAATAATGAAGAAGGCGAAACCGTAATTTACGTTATCGACTGCGGATTTGCCAGAAAGAGTGAAAAATTAGTAACTAATTATCTTGAAAACTGTACTGACCAAATGTTTGTTGATAAATTTGTAGCACCAATGCAAAAACAAGTAAAAACTTGCATAAATGCAATTATAACTGGTAGTAATGAATTTAAAAATTCTACTAAAATTATTTCAAAGCTTCAATTAACACACATGAAAGAAATGATTCCGGTTCAAATACAGACACTTTGGAAAGAGGGTATAGATACTGAAAAATTTAGTCTTAAACTTTGTGGGGCTGGAGGTGGTGGATTTATGCTAGCATTTTGTTACGATAGGCATGAATTGAACTTTGGTGATTTTACAAGCCACAAAGTTATTACCCTGTAAAACAAAAGCCCACCAAAATTACTTGATGGGCTTTTATATTATAATTTATAAAATTAGTAGGCAGCAGCTCTTTTATCTTTAACGTTCAATTTCTCTTTCAAAACCTCTGATAATACACCACGCAGTTGATTTGGCTGGGCAGCGAGCATCTTTTCGCTGATACCTTTTCTGACCATATCAACGTTGGTTATAGCAGGACCTTCACGTTTAGATGTCACTTGTATGAGATATACTCCTTGATTGCCTGAAATTGGTGTTGATACTTTATTAGCAGCAATTGCATCTGCAGTACCCAATACTCTTGGCTCCAATCCAATTCCGGGAACTTGAGGAGATGCATAAGATACTGAACTAGCAGTCTCAACCTTAGCATTACTGTATTTTGCACTAACGGCCTCAAGACTTGTAGTTCCTTCAAGCTTTTTAGCTATCAGTTCAGCTTTCTTTTTATTTCTAACAGCTGTTTCAACTTCTAATTTTACACTTGGGTCTTCAATTGATGCTAAACCTTTAGGTGTTTTTGAAACAAGTACGGGTATAATCACTTTGCTTATGTAGTTATTCTGTGGATCGCTTACGGGGTAAACCTGACCAGCTACCTCACCAACTTTAGCTGTTTTATGAGCCCATCTGATAACATCAACTGCGATTGAACCCATAATATCATTTAGACTAAAATCATTTATCGTTTTGCCATAAGCAGAGAACTTCTTGAGCGAAGGGTCTTTTTTTACCGCTTCCTGAAGGCTGCTCAAGGTTCGGTACTTCGCCATGAATTCAGTTGCTTTTGCTTCTACAATATCCTCAGTTTTTGTGCTAGGTATAATTGGCTCCAAGATTGTTGCAAGTTTGAAACCTTTCTCTTTGCCAATTCGGACATCTGTTATTTGAACGAGGTGCAAACCTTCATTAGACTGAATTATAGCAAAACTGTCTTTCTTGATGCTTTGAAGTAGAGAATCTTCAAAAGCCTGACCATAAGGATCTCCCTTTTTGCGCCATCCTATATTTCCTCCGGAGGCATTTGAGGCCATATCCATAGAATTTTGTAGCGCTAAGCTATCAAAATTTGCTTTTTTAGTTTTTAAAAGTACAACAAGAGAATCTAAAAGTACTTTTTGAGATCTGAGGCTGTTAATATCTCTTGCGTTTGCAGGTCTAAAGATTTGACGACATTTTACTGAGTCGGGCATATCTTTGGTTTCGATAATTTTAACAACTTTATAGTTTCCATAATTATCTATATATGGTCCATAAACATCACCTTTAGTTTTTGCAAAAACAGCAATCTTGTGCGTATCGGCATCAGCAAAATCGGCTTTAGTTGTATATCTTGTATCTAAATTGCCTTTATTGCTCGCAGCAAACATCGTATCGTTTGTAGCAGTTTTGAAATCTTCAGCAATCTTGGTCATTTTAGCGAGATATATTGCACTATCCTCTTGTGTTGGTGTAATATCAAAAGTTATGTACTCAAGTGAAACATTCGCTTCTTTTTGATATTTTTTTGCATTTTCTTTGATATATGCTTTCATATCTTCGTCACTAACTTTTACTTCGCTATTGGGGACGTCGGAGTAAAGTACACTCACATAGTTGAAATCATAATTCCGGCTGTTTCTTGTATATTCGGAATTAGTCATCCATGTTGGCGTATAATTAGACTTGGATAACATGTTGAGATATTTTGATGCAAGCCTTTCAGACATGGCCTTATTCTCCAAATTTTTGAAGCTGTTTACAAAAACTCTCTCCTGTTCATTGAGTTTTGATATGGATTTTTTAGCCCTTTGCAGGTAATCGTTTCTACTTTGTTCAATCTGTGCTCTGTCAGCTTGTCCGCCAAATGCGTTTACCACAACTGGACTGAGATTTTCACCAATAAACATATCACTTAATTCTTTGTCTGAAATTGACATCCCCAACTTTTTTGATTGAGCTTTAAAAATCAGGTCTGTAACAATTTCATTCCAAGCAGCCGCACGCGTCTGCTCATCATCCTTATATCCCATTCCTTTAAATTCATCAACATAGGCCTCAATATCATCTCTTGTTATATTGGTACCGTTTACTGAACCCAATACATTGCTGGGCCCGCCAAATCCACGACCTACAGAACTAATATCCATAAATAAGAAACCAAAAACTGCGATAACGATTAGAACCATCATTACCACACCATACTGTCTAATTCTTCCTAGTAATGCCATAATATATTTATTTTTAATAACTTAGCTATTTGCATTTTACAAAAATGCCTGCAAAAATAAACAATTTATCGATAAAGTTTCAAATATTATCAAAAAAATAGCCGACTTAATAAAATTATTATTGTCGGCTATTTTCGATTGAACAATCCTATTTATTTGGAGCCGGATGATTTTTTCGACTCCTGGTAAAGTTCCGCTTCTTTTATTGCTTTGATTTTGGCACCAGATTTTAATTTTTTGGAAATCGCCTCATAGGGTGCACTGACAATTTTATCTCCAGGCTTAATTCCTGTTGTAATTTCAATAAATTCATCGTCCTGAATGCCTGTTTTAACTTCTTTCATAATTACTGAATCGCCTTGTTGTACGAAGACATACTCTTTGAGTTCGGCTTCTTTAGCATTTTCTTTATCAGCCTCGTTTCCGGCTTTTTTGTTATAATCTTTCTTTTTTGTTTCTAATTCATCTTCACGCGCTGTTACAGAGGCTATGGGCACAGTAAGAACATTATTTAGCGTATTGGTACGCACCTCAACCGAAGCGGAAAGCCCTGCTCTAAAAGGTGGTTTATCTTCACTTAACTGCAGATCACGGTAGGATGACTGCGACATAAGTACTCTAACTTCAAAATTTGTAACCTGATCTGAGGTGAGCTGGATAGCGCTAAGGTTGTTGGCTGTATTGGCAATTCTGGTAACAAGGCCCCAAAACTTACGGCCAGGGTAAGCATCGAGTTCAATATCGGCTGTATCGCCCATTGATACATTCAGGATATCTCTCTCATTAACATCTACACGAACTTCAATTGAATTTAAATTAGCAATATTCATAATCGGTGTACCGGCCATTTGAATGGTTCCAACTACCTGCTCACCTTTTTTCTTGTTAATTTTTGTCACAACACCAGACATAGGTGCGTAGATGTAAGTTTGTGAGAGATTCTTTTTCTGTTCTTTGACTGTTGCATCTGTACTTTGAACGTTATATCTGGCTGATAAAATACTTTTTTCAACAGCCTGTATATTGGCTTCGATTGATTTATAGTTTGTCTCCGACACTTCATATTCTGCTTTTGAAATCACTCCATCTGCCAGCAACTGACGATTTCTGTCGAGAATTATCTTAGCATTTCTTGATTGTACCTCTAGTTGCTCTTTTTGTGCTTTGATGTTATCGAGCTGAGCTCTGGCAGAATTAGAAGTAGCCTCTGCCCTTTCAACTATTGAAGCCAATGCTTCGGGATCGATTTTTGCCAGCAACTGCCCTTCTTTTACATTCTGACCAACTTCTACAAGAAGTTCCACAATGGTTCCCGATACATTTGATGAAATCTCCACCTCGGTTGCAGGAAACAATTTTCCGCTTGCATAAACTGTTTCGACAATACTACGCTTAGCAGCCTCTCCCAACACTACTTTGGTTGAATTATCTTTGGGACCTCTGAAAAATACTAGTGCTAGTACAACAATGAGCACAACAGCTAAAATTATCCAAATAAGTGATCTGTTCTTTTTTTTCTTTGCCATTTTTATTGCTGGTTATCTGTTATTGTAATTCCTTTGTAGTAATCAAGAACTTTGAGTTTGAATACATAATCATATTTTGCCTGTAGTAAGGATGATTCGGCACTGATGAGCATATTTTGCACACTAACCATTTCGAAAGCGTTGACGACACCCAGTTCGAATCGTTTTTTTGTATTTTCAGCTGAAGCTTTGGTAGCCTTTAGTGATTTTTCGGCAACAGCATAGCTTTTTTCAGCAGCTTTCAGGTCGTTTATTGAACGTTGAATATCTGTTTTGAGCTGATTTTGAACAGTCAGCGTATTCATTTTTGCAATTTTTACAGCTAAATCGGCTCTTTCAATAGCAATTCTTGTTTGAAAACCATTAAAAATAGGCACATTAACATTAACACCGACATTTGAATAAATATTGTCTCCAATCTGTTTGAAATAAGGAATTGTTCCTCCTTCAACCGGTACTGTAATGGGAAAGCCTACCGGAACGCTAATACCAAGTACATCGAGATTAATGGTTTGTGTCTGCTGTTCAAAGCTACGATTTTTGGCGGCAGAAGAAAAGTTTGTAAATACCGAACCATAAGCAGAAATACTAGGCTGCAAGGCGCCTTTGGCTATTCTGATACCCATCTCTGCACTTTGCTCCCTCAATCTGGCGGCCAGAATATTTGGCATTCGGGAACCGGCTTGAGCAAAAACTTCATCCATTGTACTACTTTGAATATTATCAGGAGCCTGAACATCTATTTTGGAAATACGGATTTCTTTTGAAGGTTCCATATTCATTAGCACTTTCAAATTCATGTATGCCATTTCAAGACCATTTTCGGCAGCGACAACAGATTGTTCGTTTCGGGCTATCTGTGCCTCCAGGTCGAAACGATTATTCTCAGGTAGATTTCCAGCTTTGATGAGTTTATTGGTTTGGTCGAGCTGTGCTTGTGACATTTTTACCTGTTCCTTGAGCACTGCAATTTGCTCATCAGCTAAAAGGATTGTCAAATAAGCCTGCGCAACAGCTAAAGCTACATTATCTTTTATCTGCGCAGCATCTTTTTCACCTGCCTGCACGTCAATTACAGACTGCCTTACACGGTTTTTAATCTGCATACCATTGTATACAGGCTGACCGATATTTATAGAAAATTGGGATGAATGAGTTGCCTGAGTTACATATTGATAAGAAGTAAAATCGATAGATCGTCCAAAATTCCCACCATGCCTGAGAGATGCATTAGCAGTAGGCGAAATTGCCCATTTGGCCTGCTTCTCAGACAATTCGCTTTGCCGGATATTCAATTCGGCCTGTTTTACCTGAAGATTGTTCTGAATTGCAAATTCTACACATTTTTTTAAATCCAGCAACTCAGTTTCCTGAGCCCTGATGTTTGAAAAAGCAAAGAATATGCTCCAAAAAAATAAAAATTTGATGCTTTTCATAAAGCCTGTGATGTTTTAACTTAATTTTGGCATTTTTGAAATCGATGACAAAGTTATACTATAAATAGAACTCAGCTGTTCAATTTCGACAAAAGTACATATATAAAAGATAATTCTTCATTGAATTAAATTTATTTAGCAAAACCATAAAGATGATAATATGTTCAGCGTATACAGTGATGAATATTATATGAAGGAGGCGATGAAAGAGGCGCAAAAGGCCTATGAAACGGGTGAAATACCCGTTGGAGCTGTCATAGTCTGTCAAAATATAATTATAGCAAGGGCCCACAATATGACTGAGCTATTAAATGATGTCACAGCTCATGCAGAAATTTTAGCCATTACAGCTGCTGAAGAAGCTCTTGGCAGTAAATACCTAAACGAGTGCAGTATGTTTGTTACCTTAGAGCCCTGTGTGATGTGCGCAGGAGCCAGTGCATGGGCTCAACTCGATAGGATAGTTTATGCAGCTGCTGATGAAAAAAAAGGCTATCTTAAGTATGCTCCCGATTGCCTTCATCCCAAAACAAAAATCGAATATGGTCTGTTAGAATCAGAAAGCAGGAATCTTCTGTTAAAATTTTTCAAAGAAAGAAGGTAAAAACTAACCTTTCTAAATGAATCAACGTTTTCCAATTCGTTATTAAAATTACAATTATTTTGCATTTTTAATGCAGAAATATTATCTTTGCGGTTATGTTAATTAGGAACTTGATTTTATCGGCAATTATAGTTGCAGTATTCTTTTCTTGCAAGCGAGAGAATTTCGAAAAAATCCGAATGAATTCGGGTGTAGATTTTCGTTATGACAAAGCTTTTGAGTATTATAACAAAGGAGATTTTCAAAAGGCACAATACCTTTTTGAAGACCTTATGGGCATCATTAAATTGAGTGAAAAAGCAGAGCGCGTTTACTACCATTATGCCCAGACGCACTACAAATTAAAAAATTACATCACTTCCTCCTATTATCTTAAACAATTTTACAACACATTTCCGAATAGTCCGCTTGCGGAAGAAGCCCTCTTCTTAAGCGCTGAATCTTTCGAAAAATTATCCCCCAGTTTCAGACTTACTCAAGACGACACTGAAAAAGCTATTGAAGGTTATCAACTCTTCGTCAATACCTATCCGGGAAGTCAAAGAGTAAGTATCAGTAATGAAAAGATAGACAAACTGAGAAAAAAATTGGAAGAAAAGGAAATGGATAACGCAAAAGGATATTTCAGAAGAATGGATTATCAGGCAGCAACACACTGTTTCAAGAATATGCTTGTTGAATTTCCTGATTCAAAAAATGCTGAAGATATAAGATTTATGATTTTGAAATCGAACTTTTACTATGCCAAACAGAGTATTCTTAGCAAACAAACCGAAAGGTTTAAAATTGTAAAAAATGAGTTCGAACAGTTCAAAAGAAAACATCCGGAAAGTCAAATGCTGAAAGAAGCAGAATCGTATAATGAAATTAGTAATCAACGTATAAAATTTCTTACAAATGAGTGAAATTAAGCAAAAAGCCCAAGGTATTAACCCTTATATCGAGGCAAGAGATGTTGCACGTCTTTCCAAATTAGCCAACACTAACATCTATGAGGCTTTGAATATAGTAGGCAACAGAGCAAAAACTATTGCTGTTGAACTGAAAAAGGAACTCCATTCAAAATTGGACGAATTTGCATCAGCAACTGATACTTTGGAAGAGGTTCACGAGAATAAGGAGCAGATCGAAATCTCAAAATTTTATGAGCGACTGCCAAATCCATCTACAATTGCATTGCATGAGTTCATGGAAGAGAAAATCAGTTTCAAAGCAAAAGACGAAGCTTAAAAAATCATAAGCTACAAATAAATCTCAAAGCAAAATCCTTTTATTAGGGTTTTGCTTTTGCTGTTTATGCTAATTTCTTTTCTCTATCCATAATAAAATAACAATTCTGTCATTAATGATAATAGGAACAGTTTATTAATTGCACTTTAAAATCATCATTATGCGTGGATATCTTAAAATAATCATGGCATTAGGAATTATTTTCCTATCGGAAAGCTGTCTAACTATCGGAACAGCAGTTGATGGAAACATTGTTCTTAGTTCTGAAAAGGAACTTGATAAAATTGTTATTAATGGCCCCGAGAATGCCGTTAAATACATTGACAGGTTCAAGTCAATCGCAGTTTCTGAAATGAAAAGAACCGGAGTCCCTGCGAGCATTAAATTAGCACAAGGAATTCTTGAATCGGGTTATGGCAGCAGCGAACTTGCTAAAAAAGCAAATAATCATTTTGGCATGAAATGCGGCAGTCAATGGAATGGCAAAACCTATCAGTTGAAGGGTTCTTGTTACAGAGCATACTTAAATGCAGATGTCTGTTATCGGGAACATTCCGAATTTTTGAAACGTAAACACTACGAAGCGCTTTTCAAACTCAAAAAAACTGACTACAAAGGTTGGGCTAAGGGCCTGCAAAAAGCTGGTTATGCCACCGATAAAAATTACCCCGCAAAACTTATTGAACTTATTGAACGCTATAAGTTGTATAGATTTGATCAGCTTGGATAGGCTAAAATCTAATATTTTTTTATTTTTAAACTTTCAATAAAAACTGAAAGCAGATTGTTTTGTTATTGATATTGTATAAACTTGCTAACTTTGCATCAACAAACAATTTGTCAGAAATGAATCTTAATAGTCTGAAAACCTTATTAAACGATAGCAGTCTTGATTCGACGCTAAAAAACATTGCATTCAAAGTTGAAAATTCTGAGCGAATTAGCGATGAAGACTGTTTGTACCTTTACGAAAATGCCCCTTTGGGTTATCTTGGAGTAATTGCAAACTACATTCGCGAACGAAAAAATGGTAATTACACCTATTTTAACAGAAACTTTCACGTTGAGCCTACCAATGTCTGTGTATACACCTGTACTTTTTGCGCTTATTCGAGACTAATAAAACAGCGTGAGGAAGGTTGGGAACTAAGCATCGAACAGATTTTAGATAATATAAAAAAATACGATTCCAAGCCTGTTACCGAGGTTCATATCACAGGAGGTGTGGTTCCCAAGCAGGATTTTGCCTTCTACACTGAGCTTTTCAGAAATATAAAAGCCCATCGTCCTGAACTCCACATCAAGGCGCTCACTCCGGTTGAATATCATTACATTTTCAAAAAAGCCAAGCTCAGTTACGAAGATGGCCTTGCTAAAATGATTGAAGCAGGTTTAGATTCAATGCCCGGAGGAGGTGCTGAAATTTTTCATCCCGAAATCAGAGATCAAATTGCCGGTGGAAAATGCAGCGCAGAAGAATGGCTCACTATGCATGAAATTTTTCATAAGTTAGGTCAGCGTTCGAATGCCACAATGCTGTATGGTCATATTGAACAATTTTGGCATCGTGTAGATCACATGCGACAATTGAGAGACTTACAGGACAAAACGGGTGGTTTTCAGACCTTCATACCATTGAAATTCAGAAATAAAAACAATCAGCTTTCGCATGTTCCAGAAGTCAGTGCAATAGAAGATCTAAGAAATTATGCCATCGCCAGAATTTATCTTGACAATTTTGACCATATTAAGGCTTATTGGCCTATGATAGGCCGCACACTGGCTCAACTATCGATGGCATTTGGCGTAGATGACATTGATGGAACAATCGATGACACCACTAAAATATACTCAATGGCAGGTGCAGAAGAGCAAAGCCCAACGCTTACTACGGAAGAATTGGTAAACATGATTAAATCAGTTGGCAGAAGACCAATCGAGCGCGATACACTTTACAATGTGGTAACAGATTTTGAAAACTATGATTTTAGTGCGAATAAAGCCATAGGTTTTGTGGAATTACCTGTAATTCAATAAAAAATGAAAGAACTTTATTTCATCAGACATGGTGAAACAATTTACAATGTTGAAAAAAGAGTTCAAGGCAAGGGCGTCAATTCTTCTTTGAACGAAAAAGGCAGACTTCAGGCGAAAGCTTTTTATAATTATTATAAAGACCTCGGGTTTGATTTAGTTATCACTTCAACACTGAACAGAACCAAAGAAACTATTGCAGATTTTACCCATCTAAATAAGATTAAAAAACTTGAATTTGATTATCTTGACGAAATAAGCTGGGGCAAATATGAGGGCAAGCAAGCGTCTGAAGATTTGTACCGAGACCATAGAAATGTACTGGCGGAATGGAGTAATGCTAATTACGATGCAAGAATTGAAGGAGGAGAATCTGCAGCGGAGATGAACGTAAGACTTAGACTATTCTTGCAAATCCTCCCTACTTTTACTGAAAATAAAATATTGATTTGCACACATGGAGCTACCCTGGCTTTTCTGATGACAATTTTGCAAAATCAGCCACTTTCGGAAATGCCCGGATATAAGCACAACAATACTGGACTTTGTAAATATATTTTCGATGGCAGCATTTATAGTCTTCAACTTCAGGACGATCTTAAACATTTAGAATTGATAGTTTTCTAATGTCATGGATGATAAAATAAAAATATCGGCAGTATCATACCTCAACTCAAAACCATTTCTATATGGTTTGTTTAGGAACGATTTTGATAAAACTTTCTCACTTTCTTTAGATTATCCTTCGGAATGTGGTAGAAAACTTGCAAACAATGAGGTTGATCTTGGTCTGATACCAGTAGCACTCATCCCACAAATTACAAATGCCCGAATTATTTCTGACTTTTGTATCGGCGCCGATGGTCCGGTAAAAACAGTTTGCATATATGCTCAATTTCCACTCGAAGAAATCGATACTATTTACCTCGATTATCAGTCTAAAACATCGGTACAGCTCTTGAAAATTTTGTTGCGTGATTATTGGAAACTAAACCCAAATCTACTTGATGCGCCTTTTGATTATATAGAAAAAATTGGCGCTAAAACTGCAGGCTTAATCATTGGAGATCGCAGCTTCGGGCTTGAAAACAAATATCCACATGTGTACGACCTTTCCGAAGCATGGAAAAACTATTGCGGACTACCCTTTGTTTTTGCTGCCTGGGTAAGCAATCGTGAACTTCCTCAGGATTTTATCAATGATTTCAATGCCTGTCTGGCTGATGGAATTGAAAGAAAAAATCAGGTTGCTCAGCTTTTTCAATCTTCGCATCTCAATTTTGATGTGTATGAATATTATACAAAGTATATTTCTTTTGATTTCGATCGTTTAAAGAAGGAAAGCCTTAATTATTTTTTGAGTAAGATTTAGTGGTTATAGTGATTTAGTAGTTTAGTGAACCGTAAGCAGTGGTTTAGTAAACCTCAAGGGGTGATGGAGTAACCAATAATTAAAATTTAAAACAAAAAACAACTATGCCATTTTACGACGATGATGGGAATGAGCTTGACCCCAAAGACATCATTTTGCCTAAGCTTTGTTACAACTGCAAAAAGAACGGATTACCCGAGGAACAGATGCTTTGCACATTGATTAGATTTGGTTGCAAAAACGAGGATGAATTTGAATGTGGTGCTTTTGAGCAGCTTAATTTGAATTAATAAAAAAAAAATCCCGATAAAATCGGGATTGTTTTGCGACAATGCGCATCCTATATAAAGTTTGTGATAACAGATTACATGCCTGGTATCTTTGGCATTTTTCCGCCAGGAAAACCGCCTTTACCGCTCATATTGCTCATTTTAAACATCATCTCGCGCATTTGCTCAAACTGGCGAATAAATTGATTAACCGCTTCAAGCTTATGACCCGATCCAAGTGCAATGCGTTTTTTACGGCTGCCATTCAAGAGAGCAGGATTAACGCGCTCGGCAGGTGTCATTGAATAGATAATGGCAGAAATTTTATCGAATGACTTATCATCAACATCTAAATCTCTAGCCATTTTGCCCATTCCGGGAATCATACCTATGAGTGTTTTCAGGTTACCCATTTTACGAATGTGCCCAAGCTGCGTTAAGAAATCATTGAAATCAAATTGATTTTTCTTGATTTTTTTCTCAAGCTTTTGAGCTTCCTTTTCATCAAATTCGGCCTGTGCTTTCTCAACAAGCGAAACGATGTCGCCCATACCGAGAATACGTTGCGCCATACGATCGGGGTAGAAAATGTCAAGCGTTTCCATTTTCTCTCCCATGCTGACAAACTTGATAGGTTTGCCGACTGTGTATTTGATAGAAAGCGCAGCACCACCACGAGTATCACCATCTAATTTGGTAAGCACTACCCCATCGTAATTGATTCTGTCGTTGAATGCTTTGGCAGTATTCACTGCATCCTGACCTGTCATGGCATCTACTACAAACAGCGTTTCGGTAGGATTGATTGCAGCTTTTACATTTTCGATCTCGCGCATCATTTCCTCATCGATGGCAAGACGACCGGCTGTATCTACAATTACAAGGTCGAATTTATTGTCTTTGGCATGTTTAATACCATTGAGTGCAATTTCGACCGGGTTTTTATTTTCGATTTCTTTGTAAATGCTCACGCCTACCTGCTCGGCAAGGACTGAAAGCTGATTAATCGCAGCAGGACGATACACGTCGCAGGCAATGAGCAGAACTTTTTTCTTACGCGCAGTTGAAAGATGCTTGGCAAGTTTACCGGTGAAAGTTGTTTTTCCGGACCCCTGTAAACCAGCTATAAGGACTACTGCAGGCTCACCATTGATATTGATACCTACAGATTGACCCCCCATGAGGGAAACCAATTCATCGAATACAATTTTCACCATCAACTCGCCAGGCTTAACGGCATTGAGCACGTTGCGCGTGCCAAGTGCTTCTTCTTTTACTTTATCGGTAAATTCTTTGGCAATTTTATAGTTCACGTCGGCATCGACAAGGGCGCGACGAATTTCTTTAATGGAAGTGGCAACATTGATTTCGGTAAGTTTACCGTCGCCTCTCAGGCTTTTAAAGGCCGATTCTAAACTGTCCTGAAGATTATTGAACATAGATATGTTGAAAATTATTAACTGATTGATTTATTCCTTTTAAAACAAGGCGGCAAATATAAATATTTTTAACTGTTTATGAAAATTTTAAGCAGCTATTTGTACACATACACACAATAGTGTTTCTTAATTTGAAGGTAAATCTTGAACCTCTTGCTCCAGGCTTTTCACTCTTGGATTCATCACAGCAAACCAAAGCGGCGGAATAAAAGACATAAGCATACTCATAGGATAACCATAAGGCAATTGAGGACTTTCGTCGAAATGACGGAGCACCTGATATTTACGGTTAGCTTTGAAATGATGATCGCTGTGGCGTGAAAGTTCAAAAAGAATGAGGCGACCCAAAACATGATTTGAATTCCAGCTGTGCCAGGGTTGGACCCTTTCGTAACGTCCATTTTCCAATTTCTTTCGGCTAAGGCCATAATGTTCAATATAATTTACTGTTTCGAGTAGTAAAAAACCTACCACTGCAATAAGGATTGCCGAAAACAAGAGCAGTATTCCACCAAAATACCAGACCAGAAAAAGATAAGACAGCTGAGCTAGTTGAAAAATAATCATTTCATTATGATAACTGAAAAAGCTTTTACCTTCATTTTTCAATCTTTTTGCTTCTAGTCTCCAGGCCGAAATATAAGTCATTGCGACAGATCTTATCCAAAAAAAGTACAGTATTTCGTTGTAACGAGCCGATGCAGGGTCTTCTTTGGTTGCAATGTTTACATGGTGACCACGATTGTGTTCAATAATAAAATGCATGTACATATTTGGCAATAGCAGCATTTTAGCCATAAATCGTTCATAGGCCTTGTCCCTGTGTCCCAATTCATGCGCTACATTTATACCCATCGCACCCAAAAAAATACCCATAGAAATACTGATACCCCAAAACTCATAATTTTGTAAGGTAATATTAGCAACTACATAAAAATACCAGGCAATCATTCCCCAAAGAATGGGGAGATTTGAATAAAGAATTAAATCGTAAATTTTATTTTTGAGCGCGCCAGACTCTTCCGCTTCACTCATATTTTTTTCAGTACCCTGAAGTATTGCTTCAAGAATCGGAATGGCAAAAAAAGCAACCAATACTCCTGAAAAAGAGAACCAACCCCTCATGTACAAAACAAGTACCAGCGTAGCTGGAATGATATAGGACCAAAGATATTTTATAGCTGAAGTTTTCATTGATTTTGTCTATATTGAAATAATTTTTGTTAAAATTTCAAATAAGTTAATGCTGTGTTGATGTAAATTTAAATAAAAAGATTCAATTTTAATATCTTGCAGCAATTTTTTTAAATCAAACCAAACTGCAACGCCAATTTACTGATGAAAAAACTTTTTAAATGGGAATTCTGGCCAAGTTGGCTCTTTTATCTGCCGGTTTATGCATTATATTTGTGGTATAGCCTGAGGGCACGAACGATCATGTTTTTTTCGGCATCAAATCCCGGAATGTTTATGGGTGGCTTTGTTGATTACTCTAAATATGATATTTTAAAAAAAATACCGCAATCCGTTGTTCCAAAAACCTTTCTGATTGAAGAAAATGATCAGCAACTGCAAACTGTTACAGCACATCTTGAAAATAATGAAATTGATTTTCCTTTTATTCTAAAACCTGATAGAGGTGAAAGGGGCTTTGCCGTGGAGAAAATTGACAATCGGGAAGCGCTGGAAAATTATCTTATAAAATTCCGTACTAGGCTTGTGATGCAGGAATTTGCTGCTCAAAAATTAGAGTTTGGTGTGTTGTATTATAGAATACCCGATGAAGAAAGAGGCAATATCAGTTCCGTTGTTCAAAAAGTATTGCCACATGTCATTGGCGATGGTGTTTCAAACCTTGATAGCTTGCTAAAAACAACAGAGCGAACCAGTTATTACTACAAAGAACTTTCAAAAGCCTATGCAGACAGACTCAATGAGGTTCCAGGAAAAGGCAAAGAACTCGTACTGTCCGAAATTGGCAATCATTGTCGCGGCGCTACTTTTTACAATTGCAATCACCTTATTAATGAAAGATTGATTGATACCTTTGACAAATTAAGCAAACAGATAGACGGGTTTTATTTTGGCCGTTATGATATAAAAGCCGATTCAGAGGAAGATTTATACAATGGAACTTTTAAGATTGTTGAACTTAATGGTGCAAATTCAGAACCTGCACATATTTACGATCCAAAAATGCCACTTTTCAAAGCCTATGGCTTCATGTTCCGACATTGGAAAACCATTTTCAGAATCAGTATTAAAAACCACAGAAGAGGGGTACCTTACATGAGCATGAAGGAAGGTATTACCACTACCAGAAATTATTTCAAAAGAAAAAAACAGGAAGTTAAAACTCTAGCTTAGCGGATGAAGGAAAAATTAGGCATTTTAGGCGGCGGACAATTGGGTAGGATGCTTATTCAATCTGCAATTGATTTCAATATGGAGGTACATATCTTAGATCCTTCGAATGACGCGCCCTGCGCAGCTTTGGCCCACCATTTCGAAAGTGGCGATCTTAAAGATTTTGATTCAGTTTACAATTTTGGTAAAAACTGTGACATTGTCACTATCGAAATCGAAAAGGTAAATACGGCTGCTTTGAAAAAGCTGAGAGATGAAGGAAAAAAAGTTTTTCCGCAGCCTGAAATCATTGAACTGATTCAGGATAAAAGACTTCAGAAGGAGTTTTATGTAGAACATGGATTTCCAACAGCTGAATTTATACTGGTTGACAACAAACAGGATGTACAAAACAATTCCTCTTTTCTTCCTGCCGCCAACAAACTTGGCAAAGATGGTTATGATGGACGCGGTGTTCAGCTGCTTAGAAGCGAAGCAGACTTACCCAAAGCCTTTGATGCTCCTGGGTTATTGGAAAAACTAGTCGATATCGATAAGGAAATTGCAGTCATAGTTGCCAGAAATGCTAATGGCGAAACCAAAGCTTTTCCGGCTGTTGAGATGGTTTTTCATCCCGAGGCAAATCTGGTGGAATTTCTATTCAGTCCGGCCGAAATTGATAGTGCTAGGGCTAAAGAAGCTGAGCAACTGGCATTAAAACTAATCGATAAACTTGAGATGGTAGGCCTGCTTGCTGTTGAAATGTTTATTGATAAAACCGGGAATTTACTCATCAATGAAGTAGCGCCCAGACCGCATAACAGTGGCCATCAGAGTATAGAGGGAAATATAACCTCTCAGTTTGAACAACATCTGAGGGCAATTTACAACCTTCCTCTGGGAGATACAGCAATAATAGTACCTGCTGCAATGATCAATTTACTTGGCGAAGAAGGCTTCAGCGGAACTCCTGTTTACGAAGGGCTGAATGAAATACTTGCCATGAGCGGTGTTCATTTACATCTTTATGGCAAAAACACTACCCAGTCTTTTCGAAAAATGGGCCATATTACAGTGACAGATAATGATATTGAAAAACTGAAGGAAAAGGCATTGCTGGTGAAGCATTCGTTTAGGATTATTAGTTAGATTATCAGACTTCAGATTATCAGACTTCAGATTATCAGACTTCAGATTATCATATAAAAACATAATTTTTTTAAAAATCTGAAAATCTGATATCTGCCTTCTGAAAATTTATTTATAAATAAACACATTTAAAATAATTAGCTAAAAGCCATTTTGCGAAAAAAATTACAGTAAACAAGGGCAATTTTCAAATTTTCAAATTTTCAAATTTTCAAATTGTATATATGATAGGCATAATAATGGGCAGCGATTCAGACCTGAAAATAATGAACGAAGCTGCTGAAATGCTGGAAGAATTCGGCATCAATTATGAAATAACTGTTGTATCGGCACACAGAACTCCCGATAGAATGTTCGACTACGCTAAAACTGCAAGAGAGCGGGGTCTCAAAGTAATTATAGCAGGAGCCGGAGGCGCAGCACATCTGCCCGGAATGGTTGCATCGCTTACTACATTGCCAGTTATTGGCGTTCCGATTAAATCGAGAAATTCCATCGACGGATGGGATTCGGTTTTATCTATTTTACAAATGCCAGGAGGTGTACCTGTTGCCACCGTTGCACTTGATGGAGCCAAAAATGCCGGAATTCTTGCTGCGCAAATGATAGGAAGTTTCGATGAAAAGATTGCAGCAAAATTGGCCATGTTCAAAAAAGAGCTATCCGACAAGGTGATGAAAGCTGTTGAAAAAATGGAACGCAAAGAAAAAGAATCTTAAAATAATCTAAACCAAAAAATAGTGCAGCCACTTGCAGAACGCATGCGACCGAAAACGCTTTCGGAATATGTCGGGCAGAAACATCTGGTTGGCGAAAAAGGCGCCTTGAGCAATGCGCTGCGCACAAAACATTTACCCTCCATTATTTTGTGGGGACCTCCAGGTGTTGGCAAAACAACGCTTGCAAATTTACTTGCCACAGAACTGAAAAGACCTTTTTACGTACTTTCTGCCATCAGCTCGGGCGTAAAAGATGTGCGCGAAACAATCGAAAAGGCTAAAAATGCCCGTTTTTTCAATCAGCCCTCTCCTATCTTATTTATCGATGAGATTCACCGTTTCAGTAAATCGCAGCAGGATTCGCTATTGGGCGCTGTGGAACAGGGTATTGTAACGCTGATTGGTGCAACAACCGAAAATCCTTCATTCGAAGTCATCGGTGCCTTGCTCTCGCGTTGTCAGGTTTATGTGCTCGAACCTCTGGCCAAGGAAGAGATGATGGAACTAGTGCAATACGCTATTAAACATGATGAAATCCTCAAGACTCGAGAAATTAATATAGCAGAAGAAACTGCCATGCTACGCTATGCAGGTGGTGATGCCCGTAAGCTGCTCAATATTCTGGAACTAATGGCCGGTATCACTCCCGAAGGTGAAATTGTTAAAATCACTGATGAGGCTGTGCAGAATGCTTTACAGTCAAACATTGCAGCTTATGACAAGGGTGGTGAACTGCATTATGACATTATATCTGCTTTTATCAAATCCATTCGCGGCAGCGACCCCAATGCAGCTGTTTACTGGTTGGCAAGAATGATTGAAGGTGGCGAGGATTTAAGTTTTATTGCCCGCAGAATTCTTATTCTGGCTGCTGAGGACATAGGCCTTGCCAACCCGAATGCCCTGCTCATCGCCAATCAGTGCTTCGATGCAGTAGAACGCATTGGGTATCCTGAATCTAGGATTATACTATCTCAAGCGGTGATTTACCTGGCTTGTTCGCCAAAAAGCAACGCTTCTTATATGGCGATTAATGAAGCTATCGAACTGGTTAAAAAGACCGGAAATCTACCCGTACCATTACATTTGCGCAATGCTCCCACTCAATTAGCGAAAAGCCTTGGTTATGGCAAAGACTATAAATATGCCCACAATTATCCTGGAAATTTTATAGAGCAGGAATTTCTTCCTAAAGAAATAAGTGGCACGGCTATTTATAAACCGGGAGATAATACTGCTGAGGATAAATACAGACAGCAGCTTGCAAGACAATGGAAGGAAAGGTATAAGTACTAGTGTATTTTTTTTTCGTCAGTTTCAGTTTTCAACTAAGACAATCAGTTAGTTTTTTACAGAGTAAAATACCAGTATTTTGAGCATCAAAATCTGTGTCAATCGGTATTGTCTATTAAATCCGTGTTTTAAAACCTTTTCAAATCCGAAAGGGTTTTCTAACTGTCGCCTTGTAAGTTTAAAAACTCAAGTTGATTCTTCTCTTTTCTTTCTTACTTTTTTCATGATAAAAAAGTAACAAAAAATCTAGTCTTCAGCAAGGCGTTTTCGGGCCATTAGCCTTTGTATATCAATAGATTGACAGCAAGGAACCCGAAACCGGAAGCATCATCTGTAACCTTAGATTACTACTCCTCAATACTTATCCGGAACTTCAATAGCACCATTGCCAGCCGATGCTGCTTCCATACGCTGGTGCTTCTGACATTAGGAAGCGGTGCCTGCGGCGTTATTTTTTGGTGTAGTTCTTTAGTTTGACAATCAGTAAGTTTTTTACAGCATAAAATAACAGTATTTTGAGCATCAAAATCTGTGTCAATCGGTATTGTCCATTAAATCCGTGTTTTAAAACCTTTTCAAATCCGAAAGGGTTTTCTACCTGTCGCCCTGTGAGGTAAAAAACCAAATGTGAGGTAAATTCACTAATACCTTATCCCCACACTTTTAAAAATAAAATGCAGTAACCAGGCAGGTCCTATCAGCAAAAACTGTACATCTTTTAAAAAAGAAGGCTTTTTGCCTTCGATGCCATGACCGATAAACTGTCCAACCCAGGCCAACGCAAATATGCCAATGCATACAAAGACATAATTGAGGCTAGGATTTACTAATTCATACAAATAATGATTGCCAACCACCATGGCTCCGCCGACCAGAATAAAACCGGCAAAAATTGGCAGTGAAAGGGTTGCATAATATACAAGTGTAAGAAAAACTAAAACGGAAGCCCAATTGGCATATACAGATCTTTCCACAAAGAAGGGAATCGTATAAAATAAACCCATTAGACTAAACATAATAGCTGGCACACAAATCCAGTGGATGAGTTTATTGGTGGCGTTTTTATGGCTTTCGCCATACTCGCTGAGCAAGATATCAATTTTTCGGGTAGTCATATATTTAAATTTAATTTAAGATTATTAAGCATTTAACCAAGCGATGGTACCATTGAGGAAGGCTGCAAAACTAACCCATAAAAGATATGGTACAAGCAGCCAGATTGTCCAGGGAACAAGTGCATAAAATTTAATTATGGTCAATAATATGGCGATCCAAAGGATAATAATTTCTACAAAAGCACCCAGCGGCCATTGAAAATAGAAGAATAAAAAAGACCATAAGGTATTTAATGCCAATTGAATAAAGAACCAAGTCAAAGCAAGTTCTTTTTCTTTTGGAGCTTTTATTTTGTCGAGATTTCTCTCAGGGCTTGGGGCTAAAGACCAAACTTTCCAGAGTGTTATGGCCATAAAGGTATACAACAGCGACCATACGGGACCAAATAGCCAGTTGGGGGGATTAAATGAAGGTTTATTTAGGTTTATGTACCAGTCGGAAAGGCTGTTTGCTGTTGCAAATCCTCCGATCGCAGCTGCGCTAAAACAGAGCAAAAGTGAAATAATAAGTTTAATAGCAGTACTCATACCTTGCGTATAAAAAGTTCATCGTAACCACTGCCCCAGTACATTTCCTTATACTTAAGCGCTTCTTCTTCTGTATCGAAAATCAATGCCTTCATTGGAAGTGTGCTAAAACCGTATTTTCCCCTGAGATATTCATCCTCAGTACCGTTGTAACGGTAAATGACATAACCCGCTTTTGGAAATTTATAAACCATATCGGCAATTTCATTCATGCGTTTTTTCAAAGGATCGGTCTCCTCTTCCACTGCTGCCGAAATTTTGATTTCTATCTTACCCTCAGCAGTTTTAGGTGCTTCATTTACAGGTGTTTCCTGTTTAACGACTGATTCGGTCTGTTCTTTTTTAATAGCTGTCTCTTTTTTCAGCGATATAAGTTGTTCTATATTTTCACTTATTTTATTATCCAGAGATTTTAATGCCTGCTGATAACCATCGAAATAAAGTGTTTCAAGGATTTTCTTTAGCTCATCATCTGTAATCTTGCGCAGAGATTCCAAATCTATAATTTGGGTACCTATAGTGATTGTTTTATTTTCCATGTAGTTATTTAATTAGGATTATTTGTACTGGATTTTAAAATTAGAAAAAGTAATACGATAAAAATAATTCTGATTGTTTTTTTTTAAACATTCAACTGAAAAAACAAAACCGACCTCAATTGGAAGTCGGTTTTTACTAATTTTAACTTATCGTAACAGCGTCACAGTTCCTCTATTCAAAACAGGATTGGGATCGGATGGCAATTGCCAGCTGATAATGTATAAATAGGTCTCCCTTGGTTGTTCTGTTCCGTTGAAAGTACCATCCCAAGAGCCTTGTAGATTATCGTAAACTAATTTCCCCCAGCGATTGTACACTTTGAATTCCTTGAGATATTGAACATTCAAATCTACCACCCTAAAAATATCGTTTGTGCCATCATTGTTGGGTGAAAAAGCATTCGGAATTTTAGGCTCGGAGGCAGGATTTACGGTCAATGTAAGGGTATCGGTACTGACACAACCATCGGCAGAGGTGGCGGTAATAATCATCGTGTAAAATCCTGCTGGGTCTGGCGATACATTTGTGGCGAAACTTGTGTCACTCACAAAATTTGCGCTGCCTGGCACAGCTGTCCATTGATAAATAACTCCTTGTGATGATTGATTATTACCTGCATTTACTTCAATGCTTTCACCTAAAACAATGCTGCTATCGACAATACCTGATTGACCTATAAATGCTGAAAGCTGTGGAATAAGTGGCGTAGCAACAGTTATGTTTTCAACTTGCGTACAGCCATTGGCATCCTCAATTGTTACAGCATAGTTGCCCGAGCTAAGACCCGATAAGTTTTGTGTAGTAGCAGCATTTTGCCAGACGAAACTATATGGCGATCCTGCCCCACCCGAAGCCAATACATCGATGGAGGCATTACTGTTATTACAGTCGGCAGAAACCGTTGTGATTGTTGCTTGAATAGCCGAAGGCTCAGTTAATGAAGCAGAAATACTTGCCGTACAACCCAGCGCGTCGGTGACGGTAATAGTGTAATTCCCCCCATCCAAGCTGCTTAAATTCTGTGTTGTCTGACCACTATTCCAAATAAAGCTGTAAGGAGTTGTTCCGTTTGTAACTGTTATTGAAATAGTACCGTCATTCGAATTATTACAAGTTGGATTGGCCGAATTATTCACAGAAAGCTGCGGCTGACCGGAGCTATTAACTGTATTAGCGGCATTCACAATAGAACAACCATTAGCATCCGTAATCGTTACCGAATATGAACCCGCAGCCAGTCCAGAGATATCCTCCGTACTTGCTCCATTGCTCCATATAAAACTATATGGTGAGGTTCCACCACTGACTGCTATATTGATAGCGCCAGGAGTTGAACAGTTTCCATTTGTTATACTTACTGTATTACTTACAAGTGCTGTAGGCGCTGTAATGACAATGGTATCGAACCCAATACAGTTTGTTATTCCATTGTCTGTTACGATAACAGTATAGGTTCCAGGAGCTAAACCGCAAAGAGAATCGAGTGTTGAATTGTTTGACCATAAGTAGTCATAAGGTGCGGTGCCTCCATTCACCAAAACTTGAACACAGCCATCATTTGCAGCATTACAACTAAGGTTAGTGCCTGTGGCTATCACCTGAAGTCCGGGAGTTGAGCTGATTGTTGCCGAGGCAAAAGATTGACAATTGTTGGCATCACTTATCGTAACTGAATAATTGCCGGCCGCCAGTCCCGAAATGTTCTGTGTGGTTTCTCCATTTGACCATTGGAAACTGTAGGCAGCTGTTCCACCACTCACCGTTAAATTGACTCCGCCTATGTTTGCCGATGAACAGGCAATATCAAGTGGAACAGTGCTGACTGAGATTGCCGAAGGTTCTGTAATTGTAAAAGTTTGAGATATATTGCAGCTGTTGGCATCAACTACAGTAAGTGTGTAATTTCCTGCCGCAAGACCTGTCTGATTGGCAGTTGTCGAAGCATTTGACCAGTTAAACTGATAAGGGGCTATTCCACCAGATGCAGTAGTATTTACAGAACCGTTTGTGGCAGCAAAACAAGTGCTGGCAATTGATGCTCCACTAATAGAAACTGCCGATGGTTGCGTAACTGTCACCACTCTAATCGTTGGACAACCTTGCGCATCGAGTACCGTAACGGTATATACACCTGCAGCCAGACCACTAATATCCTGCGTTGTTGCCCCATTACTCCACTGATAAGTGAGAACAGGTGGTGCAGTTGAATTGCAGGCATTGGGTGTATTGGCAGGTGTTGAACTATAAGGGCCGTTGCCATCTGGAATTCTGGAAATGGTATTACCTTCGGCTGGTTGTGCTGTGGTGGTAAATGAAGCAACAGGCGGAAGTGTTACAGAATTTACACAACCTACTAGTCCTCTGGTTGGAATCACAGTGCCTGCAACTGGCGTATTTGCAGCACTTGGCGTGCCATAAATCAAACCATCTACAAAGGTGCCTGCACTGTTAAAAATTGCCAGATATTCACCACTGTTGGTAAAAATCAGCAATTGACAACTATCGGTAAAACATTGACAAGCATTGGCATTCAAATCGAAAACAGTACCATTGCCCTGATGTAGTGGTGTATTGTTATTTCCAATGGTAAAGATTCCATCTGCCGGAATGGTTGTACCCGGAGGAATGGTAATTGTCCAGTCTCCATCTGTCAATACAAAACAACCGATACTTGCACCCGGAGGGCCTATTAGTTCTATAAACTCGGCAGACAATGGATTGGTTGCGTTACCACATCCCGAACCATCACCTGCAGCCAAACCGCCACTTACATCGCTCAAAATTTCATTTATTCTGATAACAGGTGAACTACATGGTACAGGTGCTGAAACTGCAGAAATATTTACAGCGCCGTTTGTACCGCTATTACAGGTAACATTTACAACAGAATCGACTGTAACAGTAGTTCCTGAGTTTGAATTTACCACTATAGTACGTTGCACATTACATGCTGAGGCATCGCGTATATTAACTGTGTAGGAACCAACTGCTAAGCCTGTCAGATCTTCAGTAGTTGCCCCATTGCTCCAAGCATAAGAATATGGCGATGCACCACCGCTCACCGTAAGATTTATGGAGCCATTGCTACCAAAACAAGAAGCATTGATACTAATAGAGGATACTGATATCGCTGATGGCTGAGTAATGGTAACAGCAGATGATGCTGTACAACCATTTGCAGTTACCGTAACTCTGAAAATACCGGCATTCAGACCATTGACAGAGGCTGTTGATGCGCCATTTGACCACAAGAAACTAATAGGATTGGAACCACCAGCAACAGATACTGTTGCCGTACCATTCGATTGTCCGTTACAAGTAACATTCGAAGCAGCAACAGTTAATGATGGCGTACTTATATCGACATCAATGGTATCAGAAGCGCAACAGGTATTCAGAAAATTAGACACCGTAATTGGATTTGGAGCTGCCTGAGCAAAATCAACTATTCCGTTCGTATAATTTCCATCGCCACTTCCGGCAGGCGTCATGAATTGATTGCTTAAAAAACCAGCATCGGAACTATACATGGCCATCATAGAAAATGAATTGCCTGTCATTCCGAGCTCCGCTCTTGAAATACCCGATTCGAATCCTCTGGTCTGTGAACTGTTGAGTGGTGAGGCGTGCAAGCGATTACTGCTCAAGTCCCCTAGGAAATTATTCGGACCGCCGCCAACACCTGCTGTGCCGCTGAGTTCATACAAATCCCAGAAAAAGTTGGTCTGTGTAACATCAGTTCCGATAACCATACAGTAGTCTGGTAAAAACCCGGCATCGAAATTTGACCCCGAATTAAAATCATCAACACCCTGTGGTGCAGCATTTCGACCGAAATTACCGTTGGAATAACCACCTGTTTTGCTGTCGATGAAAACTAAAATGCGATTGTTATTCTGAACATTTCCAGCAACTGCGATATAAACACTGTCAGCAGAAAGGCCTCCATAAATGGCATTGATTTCATGGCCTGCGCCAAAGCCGGGAGCTGGGCCGCCTGCAGAAGTCGCCAAAGGACTACTCCAAACCGATTCATTAATAAAACCATCATAAAGTAACCCACGGCAGACCTGAACAACCAAGCGATCTCCATCGTTCAAAACAGTAGAGTTGTATGTATTATTTGTTGAACTATTCTGAACAACTGCCCCATTTAAGGAGAAAGTATAAAAATCGCCACCCGATGCTGTGTAAGATCCTGTACTTGGAGCACAGAATGCTGCTGGGCCGTTAAGCGAAGCTATAGGTGAAACATTGTTAAGTAAAACTGCGTTGGATGTTGCTGAACAGCTATTATTATCTGTAACCACAACAGTATAAGAACCTGAATTCTCAACTGAAATCTGATTATTGGAAGCTGTTAAAAACTGATTGCTATTCAATGACCAGATGTATGAAGCTCCAGAAGGGCCTGCAGTTAAAGCAGCAGAGTCACCCTGACAAATTGAGTTTGTTGAAATTGCAAGGGTCGCATTTGGATTGGGATTCACAATAAGTGTCACAACTGCCGAAGAACAACAGCCCGACACACAAAGCTCATATTCCATAGTCGTTGTGTCGGCAAAACCGGCAACTGGCGTAAAGGTTATATTATTTCCACTAATCGTGGCTGTACCTGCTGTAAAAGCTGGTGGAGTCAGAATTCTTACCGTGCCGGGTGCTCCTGCATCGTTCAAAGTTGGATTGAAACTTACAGCCCTGCCTGCACAGGTACGTACCGTGTCGTTCGAGATTTGAGGAAGTGTACCATTGGTAATCACTCTCAATGAAATATCATCGATAGCAAGGTCAAAACCTACAAAGCCTGTATTTTGATTAAGAATACAAATATCAGTCGGGCCACCCAAGCCTGAATTGAACTGAACACCATAAAAATGCCATCTTTCGTCTTCCTGTAAAAAGGCCGTGGTATCAAATGAAATGCCATTGATGGTATAGCGGAATTGAGGCAGACCCTGATTGGAGCCAGCAGGAAGCAAATTGATAAACCAGGCACCGAAGCAATAATTGGTATTTGGCGCTAAATTTACATTTTGACACCAAACAGGAATGGAGCCGGTGTTTGGAAAATCGACCAGCATCATATTGCCAGTACCTGTGGTATGATCTCTAATATTCGAAGGCCAGGTTGGATTACAAGGCGTAGGGCTATTTGAAATGGCAAAGCCACCCTGACAGAGGAAACTACCATTACAATTGGCTCCAGGGGTACAAGTTCCGTTGGTATTATTAGGTGTAAAGCCACTTGTGAAAAACTGGAAAGGATTGGCAGGATTGTAATTTTCGAAATCGCTGTTAGCTACCAGATTATTGTTAAAACATCCGTTTGTAAAACTGCAACTGCTCACCGATGAACTACAAGTACCACTTGCGGTCAAGGAAACCTGACAGTTGTTGGCATCGGTAACCGTATATGATTGTGCACCAGTCAATGCAATACTGGTAAAACGATTTCCGCTGAAAGAGCCACTTATTCCGCTTACAGTATAGGCGCCCGTTCCTCCGCTTACATCAAATTCCAACACATAGGTTCCATTGAGTGTGTTACATGTTTCCTGAATATTGGCGACAGCAACTACAGATGGCTGCGTAACAGTAACTGTCTGCACTCCGCTGCAAGCAGAACCACCTGTACCAGGACTTGTAATGATAATATTATCCACTGCGATTGAAGGGTCTGTGCCTGCATTGTCGTTATTGTTGGTCCAGTTGAAACCGATTCTGACGTTTGGATTATTGTTGCAGGATGGCGGCAGCGTTGCAGAAAATGCTGTCCACTGACCTTGTCCGCTACCGCAGACTGGAGACTTAATACTTGGATTGAGTACCTGCCAGCCGCTGCCATCATTGTAAAGCACCGAGGCATTATCGAGCAATCCGTCTCCTAATGAAATATAATTAAATCGCAAAGTGAGTCCGGTATACCCAACCGTTGAAAAAACCGGCGACTCGGCACGACGATTGGTCTGTTGAGTAGCATTATAAACAGCTCCTGTGATGAATGTACCGCAAAAAAGACTAGTACAAGTAATGTGAAGCGTATTGTTAGCATTGTTGGCCACACCGCAGCCTGGGGGTAGCACCCCACCTTCTTGAGCGTTAACCGTCCAGGTTTGAGGTGTAGCTGAATTAGTACCTGTATTAACATTTAAAGTCCAGTTATGTACTCCTGAAAAATCCTGACGATAAAGGGTATCAGTTGTTGAACCGCTAGAACCACTGTTAACAGTTACCGTATAGTTTCCTGCAGCGAGTGCACTGATAGCAGCAGTTGTGGCGCCATTCGACCAATTATAGTTGTATGAGCCGGAACCACCACTAACATTTACAGCGGCAACTCCGTTGGAACCACCAAAACAACTTACAGCAGTTGAATTTGGACTAATTGCTAGGCCTGGCACCGAAGTCACAGTTGCTGAAAAAGTTGCTGTACAGCTGTTTGCATCGCTGACTGTAACACTATAGGTACCTGCACTAAGCCCAGTGATATCCTGTGAAATGGCCCCGTTCGACCAAGAGTAAGTGTAGGGCGTTGCCCCTCCACTTGGTGATATATCGACAGCACCGTTATTTGTACTACCGCAGCTGACATTGCTAACATTGCCTGTCACCACAATAGTTGGACAAGTAGTAGCACAAACACCTGCTACTACAGAAACATCATCGATAAAATAATAAGCATAAGGATGAATCGAATTACAAGCATTGTCGTTGCGGGTTGTTGAAGCATCGTTCCTGAAATTACCAATAACAAAATGCGTCTCGCCGCCTGTAGCTGTGTAATTCCATTGGAGGCGCACCCAGGTAGTCGTATCCATAATGGCGGGACCAACATATTGAAGCTGTGGTGTAACAGGCGCTGGCGATCCCGATGTACAAAAATTATGTTGATATAATCCGTTTGAAAAGAAAACACCAATTGAGTTAACGCCCCATTTGGCCTGTCCCGCCAGATTTATGTAAAAACTTACACAATAGGTTTGTCCGGCAACTAAGGGAGAAGAAAGTTGCCCCTCTATGTACTCTCTGTAATTAGAACTCGTAATGGGTGTACATCCAAAAAGCGCCACACCTTCGTAAAGTATGATTCCTGCATGATTTGCGCCTGTTCTCGAATTTTGCGAGCCAATGAGCATATTTGGAGAGTTTACGCCACCAATTTGAGGTGCACAGCCA
>JBIPOO010000434.1:0-2612 GCA_044379045.1 Saprospira sp. | reverse complement strand
AAAAAAATAAATCAGACATGAAATCAATTTATTGTTCAATCTTGCTTGCCTTATTTTGCAGCTTGTTTTTATCCTGTTCCGACATAAAAAAAGACAGTAAAGGAAGAGAGGATTTTTCAATCTTTATCAATAAATTTTACTCAGATATTGATTTTCAGATTTCAAGAATAGAATTTCCGGTGACAGGCAGTAAACTTGAAAATGGAAAAAATGAAATAATTGAAAAAGAGGACTGGATTATTCTAAAACCTGTCGACCAAAATAATCCGGACTATGAAGTAAAGAATATTGAAATTACTGATGATTTGATTGAACAGAAAATTATTGTAAAAAAATCTTTTATCATAAAGCTGCAATTTTCGCTCAATCGGGTAACTAAACTATGGTATCTTTCCTCCTATCCGGGTGTGACAGGTGCAAGCGTTGATTCAAAATCAGAAATAGAAGAAAATAGTGAAAACCCTGTTACTGTAACACCAGATAGTACTTATGAATAAATCTGTGTAACTGATTTCAAAAGTACTTTCAAAATTTGTTTTTTTTACTAATTTTGCGTCGACAAATCACATATTAACCAGAAAATATATTTTCCATGTCACTGTTAAATAAAATTACCGGCCTGTTAGGCGATGAGCAATCTAAACATTTATTGGATTATCAATCAAATTCTTTCCCCAAAGAAACGCTTTACCGTCCGCATCCTGAATTTATTGACACAGTTTGGAAAGATTCCAACAGAAACTTGCAGACATTACGTTCAATTGCGGAACTTTACGGTCATGGCCGTTTGGGTGGAACAGGTTATGTTTCTATACTTCCTGTCGACCAAGGAATTGAGCACACAGCAGGCGCTTCATTCTCCCCCAACCCCATTTATTTCGACCCACAAAACATTGTAAAACTTGCGTACGAATCTGGCTGCAGCGGCGTTGCTTCAACGTATGGTGTACTTGCTTCAGTTGCCAGAAAATATGCGCACAAAATACCTTTCATTGTAAAAATCAACCACAATGAACTAATGACCTATCCGAACAAATACGATCAGATTCTTTTTGGAACTGTTAAATCGGCTTGGGATATGGGCGCTGTAGCGGTTGGTGCAACCATTTATTTTGGTTCTGAGGAGTCGAGCCGACAGATTATTGAAATTGCAGAAGCTTTTGAATATGCGCATGAATTGGGTATGGCAACTATCCTTTGGTGTTACACCCGCAACAATGCCTTCAGTAAAGACGGTAAAGACTACAATGTTGCTGCCGACCTTACAGGACAGGCGAATCACCTGGGGGTTACGATTCAAGCAGATATTATCAAACAGAAATTGCCAGAAATCAACGGCGGTTTCACTGCTTTGAACTTTGCCAAAAGCCATAAAAAAATGTACGGTGAGCTTTGCACAGATCACCCGATTGACCTTTGCCGTTATCAGGTAGCAAACTGTTACATGGGTCGCGTAGGTTTGCTCAACTCAGGTGGTGCTTCGGGTGGTAATGACCTTGCCGATGCCGTTCAAACTGCAGTTATTAACAAACGTGCTGGTGGTGTAGGTTTGATTCTGGGCCGCAAAGCCTTCCAAAAACCAATCAACGAAGGCATTGGTATTATTGAAGCAGTGCAGGATGTTTATCTCTGTAAAGAAATTGACTTAGCTTAACTACTAATCATACAATATATACCGCCTGAGCTCTTTGAGTGTCAGGCGGTTTTTTGTAAATAGTCACTGAGGATTTTATCTTATTGCCATTGTCAATCTTGATATGCATACAATTTTATCCTCTGGATTTCGAATTTCGATGTTCCAGATATGCGTTGTACGACCAATATGAATCGGATTTACTTTGCCTGTTACATATAAACCCTCCGGAACAGATCGGATATGATTTGCATTGATTTCGAGACCGACAGGTTGCTGTTCAGTAAGGTCTTCAATCAGCAAAGTCGATGCCACAGAACCCAAAGTTTCGGCCAATACAACAGAAGCTCCTCCATGCAGAATGCGCATTGGCTGAACAGTTTTTTCGGAAATCGGCATTTTAGCAATGATGAAGTCATTTCCAATTTCCGTAAATTCGATATCCAGATAGCTGACCATCGTATTCATTGACATATTTTGAAGCCCTTCGAGGCTTACTTCGTGTTTCCAAATCATAGTAGAGGAAAGATTTTGAGATTGAAAGAGGAAAGAAGTTGATAATTTGAGAATTCGGTGATTTGAAAATTTGAAAATGAGACAATTTGAGAATTTTAGAATTGAAGAGGAACCGATCTCGTCATTAGAGGAAAGAGCTCCGCGTAGCAAAATTTGATAATTTGATAATGAACTATCAATTTTAAGTTCAAAGATACGAAGTTCCGTAAAAGAAAGATTTCTGTTTAAAAAAGTCTGGAGTCTCAAGGTCTAGGGTCTAATAACAAATCTTGATACTTGATACTTGATACTTGATACAAGAGTAATTTCCAACTTCTAAATTCTGCCTTCAAAATCCACTAATGCCTTATCAATCACCTTACAGGGCGGACAAAAATGACAAGGTTCCAATTTGTAGCTGTAAGTTTCCTTAGGAACCGGGTAACGGCAAGACCAGGTCAAATTCAACAATTCAGGCGTTAGC
>JBIPOO010000432.1:0-2614 GCA_044379045.1 Saprospira sp. | reverse complement strand
AGTATTTGCTATTTTCCCCGGTTGGTTAAGCTCAATGCCAAAATCAGGCGCTTGGTTAAATACTGTGAAAGTAACACTAGGCTTTATAGAATTGGCACTGGCCTTGAAGTTTTTATCTAATGCAGATTTGGTTTTACAGAATCATTACTTAGAGCGAGAAATGTTTCTTTCAGTTTGGATTGCAATATTTCTTTCATTAAGTATTTATCTATTTGGTTTCATAAATTTAAGTCACGATACGAAGCCAGAAAGAATATCAGTTGGAAGATTTATGACAGGTCTTTTTTCTTTGGTCTTTGTTATTTATTTATTACCGGGTATTTGGGGCGCACCATTAAAAATAATAAGTGGGTTTCCACCTCCTTTAAACTATAGTGAGTGGAAAAAAAATGATAAGTATAAAGACGAGCACGGTAGGCATATTGGGGTACATGGGATTATGATGTTTGATGATTTGGAAGAAGCTAAGGTATATGCAAAAAAAGCAAATAAGCCAATAATGCTTGATTTTACAGGCTGGGCCTGTGCAAACTGCAGGAGGATGGAGGAACTTGTATGGACAAATGAACAAATTCTGCCAATCCTAAAAGAAAAAGTTATAGTTGTTTCTTTGTATACTGATGACAAAAATTATTTATCGTCAGAAGAGCAAAAAAAGACTGGGTTCAAAACTGTAGGTGAGAAATGGACTGCTTTGCAATTAAAAAACTATGACATTAATTCTCAGCCGCTGTATAGAATGCTTTCGCATGATGGCCTAGATCTTTCCAATGGTTCGGCAAGTTATCAAACACATGGAAACCCAAATGAATTTAAAAAGTGGCTGGAGAAAGGATTGATTGAAAATGATAAAGTAACGAATAATCAATAATAATTAGAGACAATGAGAAGGATTTATTTACTAATTTCGTTGATGGTGTTTAATTTGCCTTTTATTCATTCGCAAAACGATGCGGAATACAAAAAGCCAAAGCATCTAAGAGTTTCAGAGGCATTTGGGTTTATAAAAGGACAAAATAATTCATTAGATATTATAAAAAATAAATATCCTGAACTTGAAATGAGCGCTTTCAGGGCTCAGAATTTATTTAAAGCTACATATGGCAATTGCTTGGAAAAAATGCAGAATTTTTTAATTAGTGCCTTTGAAGAAGAAGGTTTTACTGCATTTGAAAATAAATTAAATGAGGAAGTGAAAAAGCTTACAAGCAAAATAGATCTTAGTGAGGATGTCGCAATTAGCTTCATTCTTGAAGTAGAGGAAAGAGCAAAGGGAAATATACCTTCTCCAATTTTAGAAACCTTACTATCTTTTAAATATGCAGATTATCCACAGTTTGAGTTTATAGACGGTTTTGTAAATGTTTTTAATACAAAAGGGCATCCAAAATCAAAAGGTACTGACTGGCAGATAAAAGTCCCAAAAAGCTGGAGGAAGGCAGAAGCAGAGAGGCCCAATATTATTCAAAAATTTATTAGTGATTATGGAGATGGAAATCAAAGTATTATGCTTCTAGTAAAAAATCTTGATCTTCCGGAAGGTTATATACTTTCAAAGGAAGAGATAGATGAAATGTTTTCTGAAGAAGAAATGAAAAAAATAGCTGTCGATGGCACCAAATTCATTTCATATACAAAGACAACTATTGAAAATAAAATAGCTGTAATTTTAGAGGTTGAAAAAACTGCTGAAAGGTTAGACATAAAAACAAAAATAAGAATGCAACAATATATGTTTATACATAATAACAAAATGTATTGTATGGAGGGAATGGTCAGTACAAAAGATTTAAGCAAAGATTTAGCTGCTGAGATGAAAAAATATAACCCTGTTTTTAGACTTGTTGCAAACTCAATTGTTCTCAAAGATAAATATAGGTAGTTAGTTGAAGGAAATTGTTAATAAACACGAGTCATTAGTTTAACTCAGACAAATTCGGCATCTAACAAGTCCGACACTTTAACTTCTGGCAAATAATACAAATGCTTATCTCCAATTATCAAAACTTGCAAATTCTACAAGTTTTGATAAAAGTATCAATGCAGATAATTTTAAAAAAAAATTTCATTCCAGCCTGAATCTGAGCGGACAATTTCCACTTGCTTTTCTCCATTTTTTAGACTATATTTGTAAAATTCAACCTTAGTTATTTTATGAAAAGTCAAAAAATCCTGCTTTTCCGCGATGCAGCGGAGACCCTAAATATTTCCGTACATTTTGAAAAGGGTACATTCTGGCTTACGCAGAAGGCGATGGCCGAACTGTTTGGGGTGAAGGTGCCAGCCATCAGTAAGCATTTAAATAATATATTTGATACCAATGAGTTGAATCGATTGTCAACTATTTCCATTTTGGAAACAGTTCAAAACGAAGGAACCCGTGAAGTAAAAAGGGTCATTGAGTTCTATCGTCTCGAGGCCATTCTAGCAGTTGGCTATCGCGTAAACTCCACACAGGCTACTGATTTCAGAAGATGGGCTACCGAAACATTAAATGAATTTATCATCAAGGGTTTTATCATCGATGATGAAAGATTGAAACAGGGAAAAAATCTCGGGCAGGATTATTTCGATGAACTTTTGGAAAGAATTCGCGAAATCAGGGCAAGCGAAA
>JBIPOO010000433.1:0-2614 GCA_044379045.1 Saprospira sp. | reverse complement strand
TCTATGCAGCCTCCTCTTATGCCGATATCGATCGTTATGTTTTTTATCGCGGAGAGGAAGTTCCAAATTCAAAAAAAAGACTACATGCCGAAGATGACAGTATTCTATCTTTGGGAGAATTCGGTGGAGTAGATGAACTGCAGGAGGTAAAGGACGATTTGGCAACAATAAGCAGCCTGATAAAGGACTTATGGGTTAATTCAAATCAGCAATATGCCGATTAAAAAATTATTTTGCAACTACTTTGAAATCAATCAGATTTCGCTCTGATTTTATTTCACCGCCCAAATCGAGGTAAGTATATTTTATGGGACCTACTTTATCAGCTACAATGATTTTTGTATAGGGTTTGATAAAATACTCTGTACAATCTATATAAGCCTTTTCATTAACTACCTGAGGACCCATAAGCCGCTGAGCGACAACCTCGGTAACAACATCGCCCAAGCAGGTATTATAAATTATATTGTCTTTGGTTTTTATGAAAAGAGGCATTACAAATTCAGCACCTTCTGAGGGGATTCTACCTCCTCTTGTCTGGCAACGAACAAAAATCGAATCATTGGATTTTACAAGCCATTTTTGAGAATTTAGGTCTACTTTGATTCCTTCATTCGTATTTTCCAATTTCATTACTTTCAAAGTATCGACATAGCCTTCAGAATCTTTGAAAACCCAATAAGTTCCTTGTCCGTAGGGTACAAAACTTGATTTCTCTGGCAGGGTTTTGTTCTCGTTACTTCTTCGACAGGCTATAGAAATAATGACAATTAAAAAGAAAAATATACTGATTCTCATAATGCTAGAAATTGAGTTGACTTTATTTGAAAAATATTTTCAAAAACCGGGCCTAAAAAATAACCCCTGAAAGAATTCTCAGGGGTTAAAGATATTTGATTTTCTTGAATTATTCTTTGACAAATCTCAGTGTTGTAGCTTCAGCATCAATTCCGAGACGCACCGTATAAATGCCTGCAGGCAATAAATCAGTTCTCAAGGTTTGATAATTCATGCCCTCCTTTACAGGGAAAAGTTGGCTAAAAACAAGTTTACCACTGATGTCATAGATTTGAACAGCAGTTTCTCCTGTGCTGCAAACCTATCAATAAAAAGTACAATCGCAAAGAAAAATGCATGTTAAAATGTTCATTTTTTGGGTATTGTGCACTGATTACCTTTGATATAAAACTCAAGAAGGCTAAATCTGAAAGTTCAAAAACCATTTTTTCAATTTTAACATTGAATTAATATTGAATTCGATATGTGTTAACATTAGGTTCGGACATTTGTGCCATCAAAAACAAAAAACATTAATATCATGAGAAAATCAAGCTTAATTCTGTTCTCTCTCGTAGCCCTTACAATGGGTATGCAGTCATGTAAAGAAAAAGACAAATGCGAAGGCGTTGTTTGTCTAAATGGTCAGGTTTGTGTTGACGGTACTTGCGAAGGAACCGCAACTAACGTAATCGTTACTTCTAACATTACAACTAACACAACTTGGACAAAAAACAACATTTATGAACTAGCAGGTCGTATCACTGTAGTTGATGGAGTAACACTTACTATCGAAGCTGGTACAATCATCAAAGGTCAAGCTGGTACAGGTGCCAATGCAACTGCACTTTTGATCGCACGTGGTGGTAAATTGAATGCTGAAGGTACAGCAACTGCACCTATCATTTTCACAACTGTTGCCGATGAAATCTCTAAGGAACAAGTTGCTGCAGGTGATTTCAAAAGCCCTAACCTCGATGCTACTGTACAAGGTCTTTGGGGTGGTTTGATTGTTTTAGGCAAAGCTCCTATCTCTGCTTCTGCCAATGAAATCCAAATCGAAGGTATTCCTACAACTGACCCTAATGGTCTTTATGGTGGAACTGTTGCTACTGACAACAGCGGTGTATTAAAATATATCTCTATCCGTCACGGTGGTGCTAACATCGGTAATGGTAATGAAATCAACGGTCTTACACTAGGTGGTGTAGGTAACGGAACTGTTATTGAAAATATCGAAGTTGTTGGTAACCAAGATGATGGTATCGAATTCTTTGGTGGTACTGTAAATGTAACAAATGTTCTTGTTCTTAACTCTGGTGACGATGCAATTGATACTGACCAATCTTGGGCTGGTACTTTGGACAACTTTATCGTTATCTGTGGTGACCTTACTGACCATGCACTTGAAATTGATGGTCCTGAAGGAACATTGAACGATGAGCATACTTTAAGAAATGGTTCTGTTAAAGGTAATGCTGCTTCTGAGTTGGGAGATTTCCGCTCATGTGCAAGAGGTACATTTGAAAATATGTTTTTCTTCGGATTCTCTGATCCTGCTACTGCTGGTAGATGTGACTTTTCTCTCTCAAATCCAACAGGTTCAACTTGTACAACTGACAATTTCACTAACAACATCCTTAATTTTGCTTCAATGCAATTGGATACAGTTGGAATGAATAGCCCAGCATTGACTGCTGTATTCAAAAACGGTACTAGCGTTCATGCAACAATCGTTTCTACTCGTACTGTAGGTGCTAACAAAGCTGCTTTGTCTTGGACTTGGGCTGCTCAGGCAAACCTTCTTGGTGGTTTCTAATTAAAAAAAAATATACTA
>JBIPOO010000153.1:0-8999 GCA_044379045.1 Saprospira sp. | reverse complement strand
GCAGCATACCAAATCTCGGAAGGTGGTAGCGACTGGCGTAAGGTCATGATAATTGAATGCGAAAGCAAAAAAGTTTTGGACGAAACCCTTGTTGATGTAAAATTCAGCGGTCTTTCATGGAAAGGCAATGAGGGTTTTTACTACTCGAGCTATGACAAGCCAAAAGGCAGCGAATTATCCGCTAAAACCGATCAGCACAAACTTTATTACCATAAATTAGGTACAAAACAAAAAGATGATAAAGTGATTTTTGGCGCTGCAGCCAATGAAAAAAGACGTTATGTGAGCGGTTCAGTTACTGAAGACAATCGTTTTCTGGTGATTTCAGCGGCAGAATCAACCTCAGGCAATGAACTCTATATCAAAGACCTGAGCAAAGAGAACGCTCCTATTGTGCAAATCGTAAAAGGCTTCGATTACGACAGCTATGTACTTAACAATGTAGACAATCGACTCATCATTGTAACCAATAAGGGCGCAGCCAATCAGAAAATTGTGAGCGCAGATTTTTCAAAACCAACACCTGAAAACTGGAAGGATCTGGTTCCCGAAAAAGAACAGGTTTTGGAACCATCTATTGGCGGCGGATACATCTTTGCCCACTATATGGTCGATGCCACCTCGAAAGTAGAACAATACGACTACGAGGGCAAACTGATTAGAAAAATTGAATTACCGGGCATTGGTACCGCTTCGGGCTTTGCAGGCAAGAAAGCTGAAAAGGAATTGTATTACAGTTTTGCCAATTACAATACGCCTTCTTCAATTTATAAGCTTAATGCAGGAAATGGCAAATCGGAATTGTACTGGACACCAAAAATTGACTTTAAATCGGGCGATTATGAGTCGAAGCAAGTCTTTTACCAATCGAAAGATGGCACAAAGGTACCTATGATTATCACCTTTAAAAAAGGCCTGAAACTGAACGGTAAAAATCCAACGATACTCTACGGTTATGGCGGGTTCAATGTCAGTCTTACGCCTTCCTTCAGCACTTCTGCGGCTGTTTGGATGGAGATGGGTGGCGTTTATGCGGTGGCCAATCTGCGCGGTGGCGGCGAATACGGCAAAAAATGGCATGATGCAGGTACCAAAATGCAAAAGCAAAATGTATTTGACGATTTTATTGCTGCAGCCGAATACCTCATCAAAGAAAAGTATTGCAGCAGTGAATATCTGGCCATCAATGGCGGCTCGAATGGTGGATTACTCGTAGCTACTGCTATGACCCAAAAACCCGAACTCTTCAAAGTTGCTATACCCGAAGTGGGCGTTTTGGATATGCTGCGCTATCATACATTCACCGCAGGTGCAGGATGGGCCTACGACTATGGAACAGCCAATGATTCAAAGGAAATGCTGGAGTACCTGTTGAAGTACTCCCCTGTTCACAATGTTAAAGCAGGCGTAAAATATCCTGCTACGCTTATTACCACCGGAGATCATGACGACCGAGTTGTTCCTGCACACTCCTTTAAATTTGCTGCGCATTTACAAGCTACAGGAACATCGGAAAATCCACTAATGATTAGAATCGAGACCAATGCCGGACATGGCGCGGGTACACCCGTCTCAAAAATTATCGAAGCCAGATCGGATGTTTATGCTTTTATACTGTATAATATGGGTGTCTTGAAGATAAAAGAACTGAAGAATTGAAGATTAAAAGAGGAAAGATTCGACTATTCCCCTCGCACGATTCACGAAAAAACGTTACGCTTCTCTGAAGCTTGTATCCCTTTTGCACCTTCGGTGCTAGGAATGTTTCGCTTCTCCGAAGCTAATAAAAAAACAATACCAAATCTTTTTTCTCCTTCTCTAATTTCTGAAACCACAACTCAGCCTGAGACATGGCAGCGGGTTCATAATCCAAGGCTCTGAAATTTTCAATAAATTCATCTGCTGATTTATTGAAAATGCTCAGCACATAGGGATAATTTTCAGGAATGGGCAGTGAAGTAATCGGCAGCGAAGCCTCCATATTGATGTCCATAATCCAAGTCATGGAGAGGTCGGACCACTCATCAGCGGCAAGCTCCATTCCTGTTTCTTTGCAAATCAATTCCAAAACCTGCGCATAAATTTCGCCGGAACTACTGCTGCAGCTGCCATTTATAATATCTTGCAAGGCTGTTTCGGCATTGATTTCTGCTTCGTTCCAATCATTTATTTGTACTATTTCCGAGCTGTATTTTGATAATAAAAGCTTGACAAGTTCCAATTTAGCAGAACCATACAGCGCAGCAAGTGACTTTAAATCAACAGTGTAAACTTTTAGTACAAAACTCATGAAAGCAAAGTTTTTAATCGCCAAAAATGCAGAATAAGCGGCAATAGTTTACAAAAGTAATATTTTTTTTACCTTTGCTGCGAAATAAAAAACTTCAGACAGCTTTTGAAAATAATCATTAAAATATCATGTATACTAATAGACTTATAGAATGTGTTCCCAATTTCAGCGAGGGAAATGATATGAATATCATCCGTCAAATTACCGATGCCATCGAATCGGTAGAGGGAATCAAATTGTTGAATGTAGATCCAGGCAAAGCTACCAACAGAACGGTTGTCACCTTTGTGGGCAGCCCCGAAGCAGTCGTCGAAGCAGCTTTTCTTGGCATAAAAAAAGCCGGCGAACTTATCGATATGAGTAAACACAAGGGCGAGCATCCGCGCATGGGTGCCACCGATGTCTGTCCATTTATTCCAATTTCCGGAATCAGCATGGAAGAAACTGTTGTTTATTCAAAGCAATTGGCTAAGCGAGTTGGAGAAGAATTGGGAATTTCTGTCTTTTTGTATGAATATTCTGCAAGCGATCCACGCTGGAAGAACCTGGCAAATATTCGCGCGGGTGAATATGAGAAAATGGCTTCGAAATTATCTGGGGATGATTTTATTCCCGATTACGGACCCAGAAATCTAAATGCCAAATCAGGTGTAACTGCCATCGGTGCGCGTGATTTTCTAATAGCTTACAATGTAAATCTTAATACTACTTCAGAACGCAGAGCAAACTCGGTCGCCTTTGATGTGCGCGAAGCTGGACGAATCAAAAGCGAAAATGGCAAAAATGTACTCGATACTAATGGAGAGCCAGTAAGAATTCCCGGACTTTTCAAAGGCGTAAAGGGAATTGGCTGGTACATTGCTGAGTATGGTGTAGCGCAGGTGTCGATGAATATCACCAACATGAATCTTGCTCCGTTGCATGAAGTGTTTGAAGCTTGTTGCAAATCGGCAGACAAACGTGGCATGCGCGTTACAGGTTCGGAACTTGTTGGCTTGGTTCCTCTTGAGGTGATGATTGAAGCAGGTAAACATTTCCTGAGAAAACAGCAACGCTCTGTAGGTGTATCCGAGTCGGAATTGATAAAAATTGCCATAAAATCGATGGGTTTGGATGAATTGGCACCTTTTGATCCCAAAAAACGCATTATTGAATATATGCTGGAGGACGACAGCAAAACGCCTTTGGTCAATATGACATTGACAGCCTTTGCCGACGAAACTGCTTCGGAAAGTATGGCACCAGGCGGAGGTTCTATTGCTGCTTATGTTGGCGCATTGGGTGTATCATTGGGTACCATGGTGGCAAATCTGTCATCGCACAAAAAGGGCTGGGATGAGCGCTGGGCTGAGTTTGGAACTTGGGCAGAAAAAGGTCAGGAACTCAAAACTGCTCTATTGAAAATGGTTGACGAAGACACCAATTCTTTCAATGCCATTATCGATGCGATGCGTCTGCCAAAAGCAACGGAAGAAGAAAAGACTGCCCGTTCACTGGCTATTGAAAATGCCACAAAATATGCTGTGGAAGTGCCTTTGAAAGTAATGCAACTTTCCTTACAGACCTTCGAAATCATTGAGACTATGGCAAAAATTGGAAATCCAAATTCCGTTACAGATGCTGGTGTAGGTGCGCTTTGCGCAAGAGCCGCTGTTTTGGGTGCTTATCTGAATGTGAAAGTAAATTTGGGCGGACTAATAGATGAATCCTTTATAAAAGAAAGTCTTGAAAAGGCTGAAATCATTGTTAATAAGGCCAATGAGCTTGAAAAAACTGTTATGGAGATTGTGCTTAGTAAATTAGCATAATCAGACAATTTAATGCGATTATATAAAAATTTAATGAGGCTTTATTTTATCCATTAAAATAAGGCCTTATATTTATGTGTATTATAAACTCAAATTTTAATTTAAACTTGTGGAATTATTGAAAATCATACATTTTTAAATCAATAGAAGCGCTTATAAATATGACTTATATAGAAATCCGCACTAATAGACTTATTGGTCTTTTGTTTTTTTTAATCATAGCTCAAAGTTTATTCGCTCAATCAAAAAGAATGGGCTATAAAGCATTGGCAGATACACTATATAAAAGCAAAAGTGAAATACTGGTATTTGAAAATATCTATTTTTATAATGATTTAGCGGATAAAGGGGCTGAAAGTTTTCAAAGTGATTATAATTTTGACAAAAGATCTTCTGTAATTGAAGGCGGTTTTCAAAATTATTTAAAACAAACAACTTCAACAAAAAAGTGGATTATATCCGCAAAGGAAATTTCTTTTGACAACTGTAGTTTTGAATCAGACCTTAGGTTTGCAAATACGACAGTAGAAGGTGATTTAAATTTTTTTTACTGCAGGTTTGATAGCACAAGCGGTGATTATAATTTCTCGAATGTTCAATCTGAAAAATATGGGGGTTCTTTGCTTTTGGATTCTGTTATAATAAAAGGTAATTTGAATTACTGGGATATATCTGTATCCAATAGGGAATTACTGACTGAGCGAAAAAGATATTTTATAAAATTAAACCACTCAACTGTTTTGGGAACAACCTATTTGATTATTCCTAAATATACATTTCAAGCAAAAAAATCAGAGCTTGACAATTTAATTTTAAGTGCAAACGATGAAAATACAATTGTTTTTTTAAAAGATTCCAAATTTAAAAAAGCAGAAATACAATTATATATGGCAGTAAGATTTAACCTTGAGAATTGTGAATTTGGTTCTAAGGAATTAAAAGACACTTTAACGCTACGCATTTCATCAGAATACCTGGTTTTAGATAAAAATAATTTTGTCTCGCCTTTAAAATTGTTTTTTTACGATGTAGATAAGTTATTGTGGCTTAAAAAAAACAAATACGAATTAGTTCCCTCCATTAAATTCGATGCAATACCATCAGAATCAAACATAGATCTTGAATCATTAAATCATTTCAATTTTAATATTCATGAAAATTTCAATGCATCTCAAGATCAACTTTCAAATCCTTTACTTTCTGGCTATTACAAAGATTACATTAAAATCAATAAACAACTTTATGATCATTTCAAAATTATTGGAGATAGAGAACTTGCCGACCTAGCTTATATTAAAGTTAAAGACATAGAAACTTCTATGTTAAAATATAGGTATTTAAAAACTGGTGGCTTCAATAACCTGTTTGCTTGGCAACTTAATAATCTGCTCAAATTTTACACACATCATGGTACAAACCCAGCCAGAGCTTTAGTTATATCTTTTTATATTTTACTAATTTTTGCAGTATTTTACTTTTTCTTCCCTTCTGAATGGGACATTGAAAGTAAAAGTAAGTTAATAAGCAAATACAGAGATTTTATAGAAAAAAACAGCAAAGGATATTTTAGACCTTTTATTATTCTTGTTTGGAATATTTTCATCAGTTTTTTAAATGCGCTAACGCTTAGCTTAAATTCCTTTACAACATTAGGTTTTGGGAATATACCAACAAGTGGTTTTGCAAGATATATTTGTATTCTTCAAGGATTTTTAGGTTGGTTCTTATTGAGTTTATTTACTGTTGCACTTATCAATCAAGCTCAATTGTAAAAATGTATTGAATTAAATTAGAACATCTCCTCAATTATTATTTGATTTTTGAAAAGGCAATTATTTGGGTTAATTTTTTATTTGTCTATTTTACTTTAAATGTAAAGATTTTATACAAATTCCTTAATGAAAAATTATAAAAATGGTAGGAAGTTTAGTTGTGTGCAGTTTTGAGGAATTACTGAGCAGTTCTTTTGCTGGATATAAAAATGCCCTTTGCTGGCAACGTGAACTTAAAGGTGATTTTGCAGAAATAGTTCAAAAGTTGAATTCAGCTATTGGCATTAGAGTGATTGAAATAAATGAACTGCTTGAACTGAAACTGAGCAAAGCTGGACAAATTGCCAGAGAATCAATCATTGAGGACTTTAATTTATTGGAAACTTATGGCGCCGCTCCTGTATTAAACCTCATCAATGCCTATCCTACTGAGGATGAAGATACTTATTTCTCAACAGATGTTTATTCCTTTCATGTCGACAGTTCTCCTGTAGCAAGCGATACCTTTTTATGTACTTATTACGGTGCATGCTCTGAAATTTTGCCTAACGAGGATGCCATTCAAAAAATCAGCATACCTGAAATCCGGGAGGGGCTAAAAAATTTGTATGATATTGGGGATACAGATTTTGGAGACTTTGCCAATGAACATTTTTTCGACCTTCATTATGAGGCTAAAATCGGTGCAATGCCCGTAAATTTGGGCATTGGCAACCTTTGGCGCCTTGCAGTTAAACATCCGGAGGCCGATGTACTTCCCTGCATTCATCGCGCACCAAGGGAAAATGGAGAACCAAGGTTGCTGTTGATTTGTTAAGACTAGTCATTATAATTCTGCATAAAAAATAAACATCATCATATCTTAAATAGCCTAACCAAAATGAAAACAATTATCTGCCTCTTATTACCAATCATTTTACTTAGCTCCTGTCTTTCTGAAAAAGATAATGAAATCCGTATCGATGAAAAATATGCTATCACTCTTCCCTCATTTTTAACAAAGGGAAATGACCTGAATGATGAAGCATCCTTACAATATCAAAATCTAATGAAAGAATTTTATGTTATAGTCATCGATGAATCGGTAAAAGATTTTGAAAATGCTCTGGCATTAAATAATCTTTCAGAAAGCATTGAAAACAATATTGAAGCTTATTCAGATATGGTTTTGAAAGGTTTTGAGTCGGCACTCAAAATAAAGAAAAGGTCGAAAGATGATTATACAAAAATTAACGGTATGCCCGCCCGACTATTGACAATCAACGCAACTATCGACGGTTTGGATGCATATTATTCAATTGCCTTTATAAAAGGTGAGAAAAACTATTATCAGATCATGACCTGGACTTTGGAAAAACATGAAGGTCAGTACAAGGAAAAAATGGACAAAATACTTAGATCATTAAAAGAGCTTTAAACTGAAGAATAAAAACAGAAATAACGCTTTTCGTAATAAATCAAATTGAAAATATGGGGACTTCGGTCCTCTTTTTTTATCTTTGGGCAGCAAAATACAACCTACATGATGTTGATAACATTAATATAAAAATAGAAGCACAAATGAAAAACCTATTGTTGTTGTTTAGTCTATTCCTTTTCTGCCAAATAACTTTTGCGCAAAAAGAAGAAAAACTAGTAATCAAAGGAAAGGAAGACATGAAAAAATATGACCTATACGGCAAATATGCAGCCGATGGTTATTACTTTATCATCAGCGAAAGCAATGACCACCTTTTCAAATTAAGGTATGAAATGCACTTGTACAATCAGGAAATTGACGCTAAAGAAATTGTTGAAAGCTGCGAGGGTTTTGTTGAGATTGAAAATGGTAAACTTATCCTGCGCTGGCAACCATGCGTACATAAATATGAAGATGTTAAAACTCCGGTCAATAAGGATATTGAATTAAAACTTGTCAGTAAATATCTTGATGGAGACTGGAGAACCAAAAAAGGCAATGTTATTCATCTCGATTTTGAAGGAGGTCCATTTCCACGTCGAGTTTCTGAATAACACATTAAACTATAACTACCAAAAAAGGAATTTAAAAACTATAAATGAAACCATTAATACTAGTCACAAATGACGACGGAATAGGCGCTCCAGGCATCAAAGCGTTAATTGACACAGCAAGACAATTTGGAGATGTGTTGGTCGTTGCTCCCGACAGTCCGCAATCGGGACAAGGGCACGCTATTACCCTGGAACATCCGTTAAGGCTATATAAAGTAGAACTTTTTGATGGGATTGAGTCCTATGAATGTTCAGGAACTCCGGTCGACTGTGTCAAAATGGCCAAGCATGTTTTGGTGAAAGACCGCAAAATTGACCTTTGTGTATCAGGCATCAATCACGGTTCCAATTCATCCATCAATATCATTTACTCAGGTACAATGTCTGCAGCGATGGAGGCTTCTATCGAAAAAATACCCTCTATAGGCTTTTCACTTTTGAACTATAGAATGGATGCCGATTTTAGTGCTGCGCAACTGTATGCAGGTCAGATTATTGAATCGGTTTTGGAAAATGGACTGCAAGATACTTTATTGCTGAATGTTAACATACCAAACCTGCCACTTGAGTCAATCAAAGGTACAAAAGTATGCCGTCAGGCAGAGGGGCACTGGGCCGAAGAATTTATCCCTAATGTTGATCCAAGCGGACGTCCTTATTACTGGCTTTCGGGCAGATTTACCTGCGAAGACCAGGGCGAAGATACAGATATCTGGGCGCTCGAACATGGCTATGTATCGATTGTTCCATCTATGCACGATCTCACTGCACATAAGGCTATTCCCAAATTAAGTCATTTAAACTATAATCGATAAAATGATCAAGGATAAATTTATTTATGGACTGATTATGGGTACTGTTTTGCCCCTGCTCACGCTTGGAATTTTGTTGCTATTGAACAAAGCCCTCAACGATTCGACTGAGGTTCAGTTCAGTTTCAAACTCAGTTCTGTCTGTCTTTTTGCTATTTGTGTGAACCTCATTCCAACGATTTTTGCAAACAGATGGCGATATGAAAATTTCATCAGAGGCATTATGTTTCCTACCATCATTGGTTCTTTTGTCTGGTTTTTTTATTTTAATCCGATGAATTTGTTTGTTTAGGAAGAAGAAGTA
>JBIPOO010000139.1:0-9823 GCA_044379045.1 Saprospira sp. | reverse complement strand
AGCAGGTCGAATACATCGGTTGTGTCTTCGTAAGCGTCTTTGATGGTCTCGGTCGAAACACGAATGAGTTCTCGTTGTATGTGCTTTTGCGCCACAATGCGGGCATGGTACTCGATATTGGCCGAGGATGCTACCCTATTTGTGAGTTCCACCAGATAAAATGGACCTCCTACAGTTTCGAGTACCGCCATTTTTTTCAATTCCTCAGTCACCGTGAGCAGGTCGACAGGATTACTCTTCTCGAAAAGCGTACAAATAGCCTTGTATACATGTCTGTGCGCTTCTACATAAAAGCTTTCGGGCTGCAAAATGTCGATAACCGTTGCAACGGCGTCTTTATCGAGCATCATAGCGCCAAGTACGGCCTCCTCTAGCGGACGTGCCTGAGGCTGTACTTTGCCAAAACTTAGGGCAGCGGCATTCTCCTCAATTTTACGTTTGCCCTTAAATGTTTTTTTAGATTCGTTCAATTCGTTTTCCATAGTTCCTGAAATGCACTGTTCACAGTAATTAGTGCGTCTATTATATTGTTAATAAATTATTTATAAAAATTATTTTTCAGTCTGATTTTACAATTTCTTTACAAAGGAAAGGCTAAAAATTTTAAAAATCAATTTTGATTTTACACTTTTCGTATTAATGACCTTCTAAAAATAGTTCAAAATATTTGTATTTTCAAGTCTATTATGAAATCGGAACAAAACTGTTTTGAAACATTGACATAAAATGTATAACTTTAGCCTTGTTTAAAACTCATTACATAATGCAGATTTTTGGAAAAATTCTGATTTTACTTCTTATTTGTTGGCTCTGGATAAACATTGCCACTCATTATTATGTATATTCATTGAAAAATATTTGCTCAGAAAACGCTTCAGATAAGGATTCTATCGCACTATCCAAAATTCCCCATAGCCTTACTGTTAAGACAGACGCCATAGTTGTTTTAGAAAATTATCCTGAATTTATCTTTGCCGAAAACATTGATACTACAAAGATTTTTAAAAAGCACAACGATTTTCTTGCCCAACTTTCTGTTATGCTAAAATCTCAGCCAAATGCACGTTTGCTCATAACGGGTCGGCATAGTTCCAATGAAAACGCTGCCATTGGCACAAAAAGAGCTGCATTTATCATCGAAAAATTAGTCAAACAACATTCGGTTCCTGATATATCGATATTGAATAGTGTTGAAATGTTTAGGGATACTGATTCCGCAGGGCTTGGTTTCGAACTATTGGGGTATATGCCAGAAACAGCATTACTGATTAGTCGAGAAGATTCCATTTTCGGACTGCAATGGAAAGACAGCATTACAAATGTTACATTAAACGGAATTTTAGCTGGATTCGATCCCAACTTGAATGAAATCAAGCCCAGTGTTCTCTTTAACCAGTATTGCGACAGTCTAAAATTATTTTTGAGTTCCAGACCAAATGCAACAATTCAGATAATTGGACATTGCGATTCATACATTCCGGATGCTGAGGCCGATAAAACCAGCTTAGATTTTGCCAATATGACTGCAGATTATTTAAAAAAGGCCGGTATTAAAAATAAAATCACATCAATATCAAAAGGAAAAAAAGAACCTCTGGTAAATGATCGCCTTCCCGACGAATCTGCCGATGTGCTTTCTATTTCAAAAAACCGAAGGGTTCGAATTCTGGTCAGGGAGATGGCAGTATTGAAACCTAAAAACAAAAAGCGTTAAACTTTCAATTAAATTATATGAACTTACAACAGATTTTGAGCAACCTTTTCAGTTTTGCAAATAGCTACGAGGCTATAGTTTTTTCCGCTATCTTATTCATAACTCTAATATTAGGCGTTTTATTTACCTTTTTTTTATTTGCCGCACCTGCCTTGAGAAAAAATCGAAAAGCTACTAGTGAGCTTCAGTCGAATCTGGAAATATCGAATTCAAAAGTAAAACTGAACGAGGAAAAGTACACGGTTCAGGTTTCAAAAACCAAAAGACTGGAGGAGGAAACTACAAAGTTGCAGGTTCAGATAGAAGAGCTTACGTTGAGAAATAATAAATATCAAAGCGAAATCGCTCAGTTGCAGTTCGAAAAAGAAAGTCTGCAACATAATTTCGAAAACAGCGAAAAAGAAATCCTGGAACTAAAAAATCTTTATAAAATCAGTCTACAGGAAAGCAGTTCAGCTGCCGATCGTTTTGCACTTTTTATATCAGAAAAAAATGAACTGATGGCAAAGCTCGAAGATTACAAAAACCTGGTAGAACAACTCGAAAAAGAACGTCAGAATTCTGACAGTTCGTCTGATGCTATAAAAAAACTGAGTGCTGAACACAAAGCCGAGTCTGAACGATTAGAAAATGAAAAATCTGCCCTAAAGGAGGAAAATATCAATTTAAAGCTCCAATTGAATGAAAAGGAACAGCTTTATCTCGACACGCTCAAACAGATTTCTATCTTAAAAGAGCAGCAGCAAATTGCGGAAATGACTGAGCAAGAATTGAGTAAAAGTCGAATAGAACAAGCTCAACCAATTGCTGAGGATAAAAGTATTATTTTAGAAAATAATTACATTGCTCCGATTGGTGAACTACATGATGAGCCTAAAAATGAGCAATATATGTCTGAGCAGGAAGCATCCTTATCTGAAGATGCAAATAATACCCCCCTGGAAATTGAAAATAATTTATCTCAAGTGACCAAAGCAATCGAAAACGATACAATTGCTGGAATTTCTCAACTGGTTGGTCAGCCAAATGAGGCACAAGCCGACAACCTGAAGCTAATCAATGGCATAAATCAAGAAATTGAAGAGAAGTTATTTGCTTTGGGAATAAACAGTTACGAGCAGCTCAGTCGCCTCAATGATGAAAATATTAATCAGAAACTTTGTCAAAAGCTGCAGCTGAAAGACAAAACAATTGAAAATGATCAGTGGGAAGCACAGGCAAGACAATTGCTCATCAAACAAAAAATTAACAATCTCACTAAAGATATTAATTTGAGTAAATTGTTTAAAAAGTAATTTTTGGCAAATCAACCCTGGTATGACCAAGATTATTATTAAATTTTGATTTCAGTTTTATATTTGCAACACGATTCAGTATTAAACCTACTTTCAATTTTAAAATTTATTTGTATGAAAAAACTATTATTTGCTATTTGCATCATTTTATTTGCTTTTGGAGCACAACTAAGCTATGCAGGCGTTTCTAACCCGATTGAACAAGGTTCGGTAAGTCCTGTTTCCAAAAAAGAACAGTCTAAAGCAGCTAAAAAACAGCTAAAAGAAATTCGAAAAGCTTACAGTACTGAAATGAAGGGCATGTCCAAAGCTGAAAAGAAAGCATTCATTGAAGAAAAGCTTCAAAAAAGTAATGTAAATATCCCAAGATTGAGATTGTTAATAATCGGGTTGGTTTTAATTTTGGTAGGTGCAATTTTTTACATAATTCCTGGACTTAACATACTAGCTTATATCTTACAATCTGTTGGAGGTATCATCATCTTGGTATGGCTCATACTTTGGTTGCTTGATTATGCTTAGCATAAATAATTGCACTATTGTCTTTTAGTATTTTTTATATTTAAATACCAGTTTTTTAAAAAAAATTAATACAGTTTTTTTTCTTGTAATAATTATTATATATCATTGTTACATTGAACTTGGAGGCAGAAACCACATAAAAAACGCGGCGAAATCCGAAAAGCCATACGAGTAGGAAATCAAAATCAACATCTTATGAATTTTAAAAAATCTATTTTCTTAGCAGTGGCAATGATATTGCTTATCTTTACTAATGCCCATGCTTATGAGTTGGTTGTCGATGGACAAAAACCTGCTTCTAAATCAGAGCTTTTTAAAAAATATGGCGTAGATAATACCGAAGATTTCTTGGCACTTACGCCAGCCAAAATTAAAAAGCAAAGTGGTGAAAAATTGAGCCTAAAAGAAGCTATCGCGCTCAAAGCTGCCCAAAAACAAGTAAAAAAAGACTTAAAAAGTAAAAAGCAGAATGGTGGAAAAAGTCAGATTATTGCGCTAGTTCTTGTTTTTCTTCTTGGTTATCTTGGAATTCATCGCTTTTATTTAGGCTATATAGGTATTGGTATAATACAGTTGCTTACAGCTGGTGGATGTGGAATTTGGGTATTGATTGACCTAATCAGAATTATTACGGGTGACCTGAAGTCAAAAGGCGGGGAATATGAAAAAACTCTTTAGGCTAAAACTTGAATCTGTTTTAATTCTTGCAATTCCTATCGTATTACTCATCTTGCCCTCAGATTTTTTTGATTCAGGACAATCTATTTGTTTATCGGTCTTGTTGTTCAAAATGGAGTGTTATGCATGTGGAATGACAAGAGCATGTATGCACCTGATACACTTTGAATTTGTAGATGCTTATTTTTATAATCCTTTAGCTTTCATAGTAGTTCCTTTACTGACATTACTATTTATATTGAGGCTTAATAGAAACTTAAAAATCTTATTTGCTAAAAAAATGTAATTAAAGACCGCTCAGTCAATCACTGGGCGGTCTTTTAGCTTTCATTTCATTGCAATAATTACCTAAAATACAAAAGTAGTAATGTATAAAAAAACAGCTTTATTTTGCATTTAATAACTTTTGTATAAATTTGCATTAAAATTTGGAGGCAGATGCCAAAGAAAAAAACGCGGCAGATTCCGAAAAGCCATATGAGTAGGAAATAAAACCATTACCAAAATGAATAACTTAAAATTTCTGTTTTTAGCTTGCTCAATCCTTCTCCTTGCAAGCTGTGCCACTATGAACAAATCTATGAGAGAGCCTAACGTTAGAGTTCAACTCGAAAAAAGTGATTTTACACTCTCAGGACAAGTTTCAGCAGAGGCATCAACTACCAAAATTTTAAGCATTGATTTCAACAGATTATTCAATAAAAAAACGGGTACAATTGAAGGTTCTCAAACGATTAGCCTTGCAAGCATTCCTGTAGTTGGTACTGTTTTGGGAGACAAAACCGCTAATTATGCACTATATGACCTGATGAATGCAAACAGCGGTTATGATGTAATTTTTTACCCGCAGTATGAAACAAGGATTTCCAGACCATTTTTAGGCCTTGGGTTTATCTACAAAAAAATTACTGTAAAGGCTACTGCCAGACTAGGCAAATTGAATAATTAATAATTCTTCAAATAGGGCATACAATTTAAAGTATACCCTTTTATTTTTGTCCGAAAATTATGCAACCACAGAGAGGATTGATACTTTTTTTGCTATTATTTTACCTGGCCAGTAATTTAAAAGCTGAGCTTATATATTCAGGCAACCGAAAAGTATTGCAAACAGAATATAGCTCTTCTTTAATTATTAAAAATCCGCCTCACGACTACGGCGACCGAACCAAACTCTCCGCCTTTATTCTATGTGCCATGCTGGGATTTATAGGCGCGCATCACTTTTACATGAAGCGTTATTTGAGCGGGACATTACAGATCAGTTTTTTTCTAGCTTCAACGATTTTGAGTATTTTGGGTACTGCGCTCTTCTTTTCATGGTTATTCCTTCTGGCGCTATGGGCCTGGGTAGCAGCCGATCTGTTACTAATTATCTTTGGTGGGCTAAGGCTTAAAAAAGGGAAAAAACTCATTCCTTTCGAACAGAGCATTTAGGCATGAAGACGGAAAACCTGAGGGCAATATTTGCCTTAGTATCAACCCTGGTTATTAAAATAAAAAAACCGACAGCAAGTTTGTCGGTTTTTGTTTTATCAGACTACTTTATCGGCACAGCTTGAACTGGCAAAGGCATGAGGCTTGGCTTTAAATTCATAGCCCATACCCATGATATAACCCATTGCTTCCTTGAGTGCAACGCTGGATTTAAAAGTGGTATCTGTATTTATATCTGCATGAATCTCGAGCGGAATATCATATTTCGTGAGCGTTTCCGACAGGTCGTAGGCAGTAGTTACCGATTTTGAAACCTCAGTGATCATTCTTTCTCGGATTTTCATTTCCGAAATGATGGTTTCGCTGTTGATGAACATGTAGCCACCTTTTCCTTCACGCAAAAAAACGATTACAGTTGCAAAGGTGATGTTTTTTCCGCGAACCTGGGAGTCGGTACCAATGCAGATGCGTAATTTATACCCTGCTTCCAGCTCTTTTTGAATACTCAGTTCAACTGCTTCGTTAATAGGAAGTAAGATTCTGCTTCCGTCGAGTTTTCTCCAATTCATATAAATAGGATTTTGCGGCAAATGACAATTGTCAGATACCTTTGAAAAAATTAAATACGCCTGTAAAACTGATTTTTGATCAGTAAAAAAGTTGAAAATTTTAATGTATGTATATTCGTGGAAATTGATTTCATAATTGACAAATTATTTCACTTTGGTATTATTAACTATTTAACATAAAACTAAGCATTTCTGCTGAAAGTTCCTGACTAATTTAAATAATTTAATATTAAACAATTGTAAAGAAAAAAACTCCCAATGAAAAATCAAAGGGAGTTTTTTGAATAAAATATATCTGAATTTTTATGATATTTTCATTTCTTCAAGCCTATCAAAAATATCATCCAAAGACTCGAATGATTTCATCCCTACTTTTTCTTCTACCCCACCCTGGAAAGATAAACCAAAGGGTTTTAAGAGAGATAAAATTTCATCAAGTTCCGAATGATCAAAAACCATACTCAGTGTGATATTATAATTTTTGCAGAGCTGTTGAAGCTGCGTCAAAGCATTTTCATTGTTTTTTATCTCCTGCCAGCTGAATCCATTTTTCTCGAGATTCAAAAGAAAGAACCGTACAGTATTTTCCCATTGTCTGAATTCATAAATATAGTCATCAAACTGATTAAGATGATCCGGAACTAATTCTCTGATTAACACTACCGAATTTAAGTCCGGCAATTGGTTGTATCTAAATAAAGAGCCTACCTGAACTGCATCGGGCTTTAGAAGATCAATTGCTTTAAACACGTCATCGGGATCGATATTTGCCCCCATTTCAACTACTATCCCTGGTCCTGAAATCCACTCTCTGATTGCGTTTATCTGAATTGGAGCAATGTAATTTTCGCTGCTGCTGTCCAATGAAAAACCTAACCAGTCTACTTCGCGGGCCGAAAAATAACGAGCGTCGGTAAGGTTTGTAATTTCTGATGCTTTTATGCTAAGTTTTGTCATTTTTTATAAATTCTGTGGCAAAGATAATTTAAAATTTAAGGCAATTCCTCAGAATTTTGGTACTTTTGACAAATTAATACGCATAAAAAAATAATAAAATATGGCCGGAGATAAAAGATCTACAACCTTTACCTTTCTAGCAGAACCCGGAGATGTAAATTTTGGCGGAAAAGTACATGGAGGAGCCGTTATGAAATGGATAGACCAGGTTTCTTATGCCTGTGCATCGGGCTGGAGCCGTCGCTACTGTGTAACCGTTTATGTAGGCGGCATTCGTTTTTTTAAGCCAATTCAAATTGGCCATGAAGTAAAGCTGGAAGCAAAAATTATTTATACCGGCAGCAGCAGTATGCACATCTCTGTCGATGTATTTTCAGCACCACTTTGGGAAGATAAATATGTCAAAAACACACACTGCGTCATCATTTTTGTAGCTTTGGACCAAGATGGAAACAAAGTTGATGTACCAAAATGGGCACCCGAAGAAGAGGATGATATCGCTTTGGAACAATATGCCATAAGACTCATGGAACGCCGCAAACTCATTGAGGACGAGATGTTGCCCTTTATGGAAAAATAGTTTTAAGCATGCGAATCAGTTATTTTGATTGTTCGGTGAATACTTTCCTCCATGGAAATAAATGACTCTATACGTTGAATGCCCTCAATGCTATGTATGTTTTCATATAGCACTCGTTTAAGGTCTTCGCTGTTTCGGCAGATAATTTTCACCAGTATGCTATAATTACCCGTAGTAAAGTTTGCGTTCACTACTTCCGGTATTTTATAAAGCTCGTTTATCACATGAGGGTACATTGAACTTTTTTCGAGGTATATGCCTAAAAATGCACTGATATCATAACCCAATTTACCGTAATCTACGTTCAGGAATGCTTTTTTAACGATACCCATCCTCATCATTTTTTTCATTCTGACATGAACGGTACCAGCCGAGACATGTATGTTTTTAGCAATATCAACGTATGCGGTATTAGCGTCCTGCATTAGCTCGTTTAAAATACTACGGTCAATTTCGTCGAGTTCTTCTTTGTTCATCATATAGATTATCAGATGGTCAGAATTCTGAAGGCTGAAGGCTGAAATTTGAAATCATTTTAAAATTTTCATCTTTAACTTCACTTCGTGGAGCTCTCTCGTCTTGGAACTCATCTCTCCGCGGCACTAAAATACCGAGCTCTTTTGCTACTGTTTTTAACAAAGGTTGAAACCTTTGGAAAAATTCGCTGCACGAAAATTATTTTCAAATTTTCAGATCACCTCATTTTCATCTCGTTTGTAGAACGAGACAAATTATCAACTTCTTTCCTCTCCTAATCTTTCCTCTTTCATTCTTCAAATCTCTTGTCTAATTTTCTTAACTTGGCGTTTTAATTAGTTTTTCAGCTTATTAAGCTGAGTACAATTTATTAGATTTTTAAATAATCTATACAAATATAACATTATATTAAATAATCTTCAAAAAAAATCGCTTTTTTTGGATTTTATTCAATATGTCAACAACAAAACCAAACTGATGTCTACTGAGAATCTAGAGGATATGAATCCGGAAAACGGGGCTGAAAAGAAAAAACAAATGTTCAGTGCATTACAAAACAGAAAGTCAGCAAATAACCAATTTACTGTATGGATTCCGCTGATGATGGCATTTATGCTGTCAATCGGTCTGTTTATCGGATTAAGGATGGGCAGATCAGGACGATCGGTAGTAAGAATAACCGATGCCAATGGAAATCTGGTAGAATTGACCAAGGTTGAAGAAGTGCTCAGGTATATCGAAGCCAAATATCTGGAAGGGATAGATCCTTTGGCTCTTGAAGACGCTGCCATACAGGGAATGCTCAAAAAACTCGATCCGCATTCAAGCTACATTTCAAGAGACAAAATAAGGGGTGTTAAAGAGTCCTTACAAGGAAATTTCGACGGCATTGGTGTTGAATTTTTTATGCTCGATGATACGATTCTTGTTGTTGGGGTCATTCCTGATGGACCTTCAGACAAAGCAGGTGTAAAAATTGGTGACAGAATTATAAAAGTAAATGATTCAACGCTGGCCGGAGTTCGTCTAAAAAATACTGATATTATCAATAAGCTCAAAGGTAAGGCCGGCAGCAAAGTTCAGGTCGAACTTCTGAGCAGAGGATCTTCCAAAACACATAAAGTAAATATTACTCGGGGACAAATCCCAATGGCAAGTATAGACGCATCCTTTATGCTCAATGAGAAAACCGGATATATTCGCATCAGCCGATTCAGCGGTCAAACATTCAAGGAATTTATGTCTGCCTTCGAGGATCTTACCAAGAATAAAGGAATGAAAGATCTGGTTATCGACCTGCGTGGCAATCCAGGCGGCTATCTCAACGAAGCAACCGATATCCTTAATCAGCTTTTCAGTGATAAAAGATTATTGGTTTACACCGAGGGGCGCAGTTACAAACGCAAAGAATACAAATCGAACGGCAGAGCCTATTTTAAAATCGGCAAAATTGCAGTGCTCATCAACGAAGGCTCAGCATCTGCCAGTGAAATTATGGCTGGTGCGCTGCAGGACAATGACCGTGGAATCGTTATTGGCCGTCGGTCATTTGGAAAAGGACTCGTACAGGAGCAATACGACCTAAGCGACAGCT
>JBIPOO010000430.1:0-2620 GCA_044379045.1 Saprospira sp. | reverse complement strand
CGCAGGAATCTTCCAGTTTTCAGATTCGTCCTGATAACCCCAACTCGAATCTTTTCCTACGACAATAAGGCCATCTTTTACTTGTTCAGATTTGTAATTAAACGTATTATCGCCACTTCGGTTACTTAATACTTCTTGATTTAGTCCTTTTGGAGTGACCATAGAAATAAGATTCTGAAAGGCTTGTGTTACTGCTAAAGATACTTTGTGCCCACCCGGACTTTTTACAGTTTCAATTTCGTTATACTTATCATAGCTAATACTAATAGCGCCAATCCCCTCCAGTTCAATGTTCACTGGTTTGCCTAAATTATTGTATCTGAAATATAAATTCCTTTGACCTTTGATTTTGCTTGATTCGTGAAACAGGGAGATTTCATTGTTTTCATCATAAACCAATTCCAGTCTATCGCCTTTACTGTTTTCAACAAATATTAAATTTCCTTTTTCGTCATACTGAAACCAGCTTGAGCGATTGTCAGAATCGTAAGTTTGTACAATTTTTTGTGTGACGGGGTGGTAAATTGCCCGAACCATCGCACCCTTATCATTGTACTTTCCAGTGATCAGGCCACTTTCGTTATAGGTATAATGCGTTTTATTTCCGTTGCTTACCTGCTCCAGAATCTGACAGCTTCCGCCTTCTGCATAGCTTCGGCTACTGCTTTCCCCCTCAATACTTGACGATACATGCTTTAGATATTCCTTGCCAAGAAGGTTTATGCCATAGGTAATTTCATACAGATTTTTTATTGGCTTTGAGTCTGTAGCCTCCTCGAAGAATTTTATTTCATTAATACTGATTTTTTTCTGTTGAGCTGTGCTAAGCGTATCGTAACGATAACGGGTAAAATAATCAGCATATTTTTTGTAATTTACCAAATCGTTACTACCATATGTAAATTTAATGAGTGCATCCTCATTTTCATCTTCAAAGCTAGATAACTTATCATTTGTATCATACGATAATGTGAAAGTCTTATCATTGTATTTAAAAGATTTAAGCTTTCCGTCCTGATACGCTGCACTAAAAAAATCTTTGTCTTCAAATATTAGTTTGACAATTTGACTATCGGTATTATACAAAAAGTCGATTTTCCCTTTTAGTGTGTCAGTGATCGCAATAAGCTGATTATTAGCATTGTACTTTAAGTTGTAAATTCTTTTAGACTGCTCCACTTTTATCGTCTTCCCTTTTGTGTCAAAGTAATAAGTTCTTGAACCATCCATCAATTTGTAACCATCATTGAGTATTTCCATACTCATTGTTGGCAATTCGAATGCATAAAATTTCTGTCCGGATTCAAATTTAGGGGCTTTCCATTTCCCACTGGACATAAGATTTTGTAAGAGGTCAAATCGTAGCTCATAATTAGCTATTAAAGCTTCTTTCTTATATTTATTGTCTAGAAGCGGAATCATTTTGTCGACTACATCAGCCAGGTTTTTAGCTTCCCATGCTACAGGCACAAAACTGTAATTTTCCTTTTTTCCGGGGCAATCACAGCTGCTTTTCAGCAGGTAGGTTCCATCTCCCACTGCAATAATGTTTTTTTCAATGTCGCTGGTCCAGCCAAGTCCAAAGATCCCCTTTTCTTTTTGCCCTGATTGGTACTTTAGCTCTAATTCGAGGATGGGATTATCAATTTTAAGTGAGATTTCAGATTGTCCGTTGTAAATGGAGTGGCCGTATTTTGGCTGGGCAAGGGAAGTAAGGCAATAGCCGAGTATAATTACAACAGTCAGGATGTTTTTCATAAGGGTTTGATTAAGGCTGAATAATTTAAAATATAACTTTTGTTTTACATCAACTTTACAGAATAGTTTTGTTAATCTTTCACACAACGGCAGGAGAGGCTATACGCTAATAGGTTATGGCCTTTGAAAACAGCAGGGTTTCTACCAGCTATGTAACGGTTCATTGCACTACTTGTTCCTATTGCAGTCGATGTCCAAAAAAAGGTCAGAATATCTGGCATGAGAAAATTTCCTTCTTTATTAAGAAATCCGCTAGGTAGCGCACTGAACCCCGATTTATTGTTTGCCTCTTCATCATATAACCAGGCTCCGATGGCTTTCATTTCATTGGCATGTGTGCCTCTGAAATCTTCAATTTCTACATCGGAAACGGGCAATCCCAGCTTCATTTCAAGGATTGACCATTCCTTGTCAGTGGGTAAATGCCAACCCTTTGGGCATGCTTTTTTAGCCTGTTCGAAATTGTAAAGTCTACCTATTTTAATATTGGTTTGATTGCTGTCTAAAAAGGAACCTGGTACATTGTAACGCATATTTTCGGCCATCCAAGTCTGATTGCCAATTGTTATGCTGCTATATATTTGGCCGTCGCGGGGGTCTTTAAAGGTACCCGCTTGCTGGGCATGGAGCAAAAATGGGTGAAGGAGTAGGGAAAGGAGTAGGTATTTCATTTGCGTATGCGATTATTTGAATTATGTAAGATTAAAGCTAATTTTTCAATTTCTATTTTCTAAACGCAAGTAAAGTCATTATTAATATGAAAATGTTATTTTTTCAATAAACTAAACATAGGCATGATAACTATTTTCAATTTATTCACTTTGTCAATAGTTTAGCGTAAATTTTATTCCCACTTCTAACC
>JBIPOO010000138.1:0-9855 GCA_044379045.1 Saprospira sp. | reverse complement strand
GCCTCTTTGTATTTGGCAATTTCTGCATAGGTATAAGCTCTTGTAATATAACCTAATGTAAGTTTGGGCTCAAGTTTTACAACTTTGTCAAAATCAATCAGGGCCTCTTTATATTTTTTCAATTCCCGATAGGCCATACCTCTGTAATAATAGGCCGTTGTCAATTGGGGGTTCAGTTGGATAGCCTTACTGTAGTCGAGTATGGCATCGTTCCATTTTTTGTTGCTAAATTTTATTGATCCTCTGCCAAAGTAAATTTCGGGATTGTTAGGCGACTTTTCCAGAGATTTTTCGTAGGCAGATAGTGCCTTTTCGAAATTATTTAGCATACGGTAGCAGTTGCCGGTCATTATCCACAAATCCGGAAATTTATCACTTTCGTTTTCCAAACTCATTTCCTGAAGTTCGAGCAGCTTTTCAAAATCATTGAGCGATTCGGAATAGCGATTTACCTTATAGAGGGCAATTCCACGCTGATAAAGGGCAGTACCAAATTTTTCATTCAGTTCTAGTGCATTTGTATAATCGAGAATAGCAGATTCAAAATAATTAATTTCAAATTTCGATTTACCACGTCCTAAAAAGGCATCGCTGTTTTTGGGGTCATTTGCAATAACTTTGTCAAAATCTTTTACAGCTTCTGCCCACTTTTTCAGTTCCATCAGCGCCTTGGCCCGATTCATATTTGCAACACTAAGAGTGCTGTCTAGCTCAAGGGCACGGGTGTATTTTAGTATGGCCGCATCAGCTTGTTTGTTTTTTAGCAGTTCGTTGCCTTCTTTATAGAGTTCTTGTGGCGACTGTGCCGAAAGCAATGCTAGAGGAAAACAAAAGAAAAATAAAATGTAGATTTTCTTCATATGGTTTGTCGTGATTTATATTCTGTATGGGTTATAAAACAATATTCTGCCGTTAGAATTGATAGTGGAAGCAATGATTAACAAGGTAAAATTAAAAAAATCCGAATCAGTTAAGTTCGGATTTTAAGTTAATTTATTTTCTTTTTTTAAAATTTCGGTTACCTTGTCCTTGTTGTCCTCCTTGTTGTCCTTGCTGTCCTCCTTGCCCCTGATTATTTCTTTTGAAGTGGTTTTTGTTTCCGCCTTGCTGTTGACCGCCTTGACCTTGATTGTTTCCTTGTTGTTTGTGAAACTGACCTTTTTTATGGTACTGTTTGGCACCAATTTTCTGTTGCTTGTTATTGATACTGTTTGCGCCCATGACCTTAGTCTGTGGCTGAATGAGAAAGTTAATATTAGTCGACTCACCCAGGTTGATTCTTCCTTTACTGAGGTTGCGCATTTCCTGAGCCACAACATCATCGCTTGCATTGTCGCGGTTCCAGTTTTTGTAGCACATTTTCATAAAAGCACCGATTACACGAACGAGTTCCTCACGTTTTTCTTCCTCTTCATGCTCACAGGCACGTTCAATCAGCCTTTCAATTCCTTTTCCATAATGTCTGTATCGAATACTATTTTTAGAATAGGGAACAGGATCAGGCTTGGTTTTTTCTTTTTTAGCTGGGATATTTTCGGGAATATCAACATCCAATTCAAAATCGCAAATCTGCAGTATATGTGACCAGATTTTAATTTTATAGTCATCGATATTACGATTATTTACCGGATACATTTCAAGAATATATTCCACAATTCTTTCAATGGCAGCCTGTCGTTTTTCACGTTCGGGCATTGCTTTCGCAAAAAGTATCATTCTTTGGAAATTTCTTCCAAATTCGCGGACAATGATGGGTTCCTTTGCTGTATTATAATTCATAAACTGTTTAATTTTCGGACTGTTATTCAACAGTTACTGATTTAGCAAGATTTCTTGGCTGATCGACATTACAACCACGCAGTACTGCAATATGGTAAGCCAAAAGCTGAAGCGGAATGACTGAGAGCAGTGGTGTAAGCGGCTCCTCGGTTTCGGGAATTTCTATGAAATAATCTGCCATTTCTGCGATGGTTTCATCATTTTCTTTGACAATAGCCAGTATTTTTCCTTTGCGGGCCTTCACTTCCTGAATATTGCTGATTACTTTTTCGCGGGTGCTGTCGTTGGTAGCAATCACTACTACGGGCATATTTTCATCAATCAGTGCAATGGGTCCATGTTTCATTTCGGCAGCTGGGTATCCCTCTGCATGAATATATGAAATCTCTTTCAGCTTGAGCGCACCCTCAAGAGCTACTGGAAAATTGTAACCTCTACCCAAATATAGGGCATTGTTGGCATCTTTCCACATTGAGGCTATATACTTTATTTTTTCGTCATTGGCGAGTACCTTTCGAACCTTTGCCGGGATGTTTTCCAATTCGGTCAAAAGCTGATAATAGTAGGAATTAGAAATAGTGCCCCTTTTGTGTGCCAACTGCAGCGCCATTAGTGTGAGCAGAGATATCTGACCAGTAAAAGCTTTGGTGGAGGCCACACCGATTTCGGGGCCCGCATGTATATAAGAACCTGCATCTGTCATACGCGCTATGGTAGAACCCACTACATTACAGATACCGTAAACCAAAGCATCTTTTTCTTTAGCCAGTTCAATCGCTGCAATGGTATCAGCCGTCTCGCCCGATTGTGATATGGCAAGTACTACATCTCTGTTGCTGATAATCGGATTTCTGTATCTGAACTCTGATGCGTATTCAACTTCTACTTTTATTCTTGCAAGATCTTCGATGAGGTATTCACCAATAAGGCCTGCAATCCATGAGGTGCCACAGGCAGCTATAATAATTCTGTCGGCATTAATAATTCTGTTTTCAAATTCATTGACACCGCCAAGGGTAATGATGCCTTGTTTTACATTCAGACGGCCACGCATTGCATCGGCAATGGTATCTGGTTGCTGATAGATTTCCTTGAGCATGTAATGTTCGAAACCGCTTTTTTCAATCGCTTCGATTTCCATTTCGAGGTATTGAATAAAAGGTGTCTGAATCTGATTATCGATAGATTTGATGACAAATTCTCCATCTTCGTAAGCGGTAAGAATTTCCTCGTCGTTGAGGTAAACCACATTTTTGGTGTACTCTATGATTGGTGAAGCATCGGAAGCAAGATAAAGCGATTTGTCCTCGCCCAAACCCAAAACGAGCGGACTGCCTTTACGAGCAGCTACAAGTTTGTTTGGCTCATCACGGTCGAGAATTACAATGGCATATGCTCCAACAACCTGCGATAAGGCTACTCTCACTGCTTCATCTATGGAAAGGCTGTCTCGTTGTTGAATCTCTTCGATCAGGTGCACCAATACTTCAGTATCGGTTTCACTGCTGAAATGGTGTCCGGCCTTTTCAAGCATTTTACGCAATGGACCATAATTTTCGATGATTCCATTATGTATGATGGCCAGTTTTCCGTTCCCGGACAGATGCGGATGTGCATTTACGTGATTGGGTTCTCCGTGCGTTGCCCAACGGGTGTGACCAATTCCTCTTTCGCCCTTTACATCGTTGCCCGAAACATAATCGACCAGGTCTTTAACCTTGCCTTTTCTTTTATAAATTTTGAGGCCATTGCTACCGTCTGCTTCCATCAGGGCGACGCCAGCACTGTCATAACCCCTGTACTCCAATCGCTGCAACCCTTTGACCAGAATGGGATATGCTTCTTTTTTTCCTATGTAGGCTACTATTCCGCACATATGCTGCTAATGTTATAATTTACTGATTGATTTTGGTATAAGTCAGAAAAAGCTTTGCTTTTAGTGTTTCACTTTTTTCATTTGCCAGCAACATCCGTCCAGCTTCTGTTACTGAAGCTGTTTGAATGTAAACGGCTTTTTCGGCGGTTTCGTCATCTACAAGTCTTTGAAAAAACTTGGAAATATTCATTCTGAAATAGCGCTGCTCCCCATCATATTTCAGTGTACCGCCAAAAATCAGATATGGATTAAGCGTATTTCTGTTGATAGAGTTGCTGATATCATCCACCAAAAGGTAATTATTGTCGGCTGTTTTTTCGAGGCAAAAAAGCTGAGTAGGAACAGGATAATCCCTGTCTTCCTCACCAGCAGGGTAAATATACAACTCGGCCTTATTTACTATGATTTTACCAAGATTTTCCAAAAAAGGAAACTCCATACGGGCCGAAACTCCATTCATACCTTGCAGGTAAACAAAAGTATCGCTAGGGTTATTCTGCAGTACGCGGGTTCCGTTATAATTTTGTTCAAAAGCAAGCACCGATTCCGAATCGCCATCGGAAAGATAATCGTAAGTACGTGAAACATTGGAACTGTCGCGATAAAAAAGTGTCAGTTTAGTGAGCGAGGCATTTGGAAAAAATCTGATAATGGCAGAATTTGAGCTTCCATCTTTGGGTTTAATACAAACACCTTTCAGAAAATCTTTGAAAATGGTATTGTTTTCATAGATATTTGAGGAAGGATTGAGCAGTTCCTGACCTAAGGCATCATCCAATCGAATTCTCAAATGTGGTCTGCGCACAACCCCCTGAACCGAAACACTATCATAAATTTTTGGGACAAAGCTATGTGTTGCCAGCAAATCGCTCTGTGCAAAATTTTTATCGGAATAATAATCCTGTTCAGGAACTATGGTTTCGGTGATGCGGTATACTTCCCAGGTCTGTTCTGTAAAGGCACTGGGATTTCCGCCATAATGTCCGAGTGTATCGTATTGTATGGTCAGCACCAGCGAATCGAACTGAGCATCCGGAAAAGTAGCATTGGTACTGGTAAGCCTGAAATTGGTATAAACTTTTGCAGTAGTTTTACCAAAAATAGGATCGATGTATGCACCGCAAAGCCAACGACTACGACTATCGGTCAGCAGTGGTCTTGTGAGTACAGTACTCATCTGCATCGACATCGTATCGGTATAAAAAATTTCAGAAGAATTGGTTTCAACTAAGGAGAGACCCAATTCAGATGGCTTGCTGCAGCCTGTTACAGAAAGAAGCCCTGCTGTCACGAAAACGAGGAACAACAGGGATTCAAAACGATATTGCATATTAGCTTTGTTCATTAAAAGACAGCTTCCGATTTAGTTTTAATAAAACGTACCCAAATTCAAAAGGGTTGTCAGAAGCTCAAAATGATGATTAGGCACTTTGTTCGGCCTGCAACATCAGGTTATTAAAAAATTCTACATATTCAGACCAATTACCATCTTTGATATCAGCCTTTGGTCCAATAACAGGAGTAGTAATCGAAACATTCCGCTCAGACGACGATAGAATTACTCCATCGGAATAATGCGCAGCGCCTTTGTGCAAATCAATTTTGTCATCAGATTGGAAATCGCAAATGGTATCTTCGCTGATAAAGTTTTGCTTAGTTTTTTGTGCAAAATCATCAGCATTTACGCTGGTAAGTTGCTCATTTTCATTATAAACAGAATATATAAAACGGGCATTCTGGAAAATAGGCTCGTTTTTGTAATGATTTTTAAGATAAGCCGGAAGAAGACTGGTCATCCAACCATGGCAGTGAACTACATCAGGAGCCCAGCCAAATTTTTTAACCGTTTCGATTACGCCCTTACAGAAAAATATCATGCGGTCGGTATTATCGGCATAAGGTTTTCCGTCGTTATCGATGAACATATTTTTGCGTTTGAAAAAATCTTCATTATCAAGGAAATAAATCTGCATTCTGGTGCCCGGAAGCGATGCAACCTTGATAATTAGCGGATAATCTTCGTCGTCGACGGTTATGTTCATACCCGAAAGTCTTACAACCTCGTGAAGTCTGTGGCGGCGCTCATTAATACAGCCAAAACGCGGCATCAGAATTCTGACCTCCATGCCATTATCCTGCATGTATTGCGAGTAGGTATGTGCAATTTCCTCAATTTCTGAAAGTGTCTCGGTGAATGGGTTGAATTCCTGCGTAACGACCAAGATTCTCTTTTTGTCTGCCATGTTAGGTGCTGGTGATGGTTAGTAAATCATTTTTAGAGAAAAATCCCTTAATAGGTTTGCAAAATTACAAAAAAAATCTGACTTTTCCCAAATTTTAAAATAATCCTTAATATAATCGACTTAATTATTCATTTGGGTTCTAAGCGTACGATGATGAAACCGGAAAATCTGACTAAATAGTTTCATAATTATTCAAAAACAGCCATAATAATTTCATGCTCAAAACTGTACAGGGTATTATACTCAGAACTGTAAAATATTCCGAAAGCAGTGTTATTTGCGAAGTTTACACCCTTGAACTCGGCTTGCGCAGTTATATTATGGGTGGAGTAAGACAGGCTAAAGCTAAAATTTCATACGGTCTTGTCAGGCCCATGAATTGGGTTGAAATGGTTGTTTATCAGCGGGATGAAAAAGAACTGAACAGGGTAAAGGAATTAAAAGCCGCCTTTGTGTACAAAAATATTCCCTACCAGCTAATTCGTGGCTCTTTGGGCCTTTTTATGACAGAACTTGTTCAAAAAACAATCAAAGAAGCAGAGGCCAATGAACAACTTTTTACTTTTTTGCAGGAAAGTTTCGAATTGCTTGACAAATTGGAGGGCAGCCTTGCTAATTTTCACCTTTCTTTTCTTTCGAAATTAGCTGTTCAGTTGGGATTTATGCCAGATTTCGGATTTTGGGAAGAGGGTGTTAGCAATCAATATTTCGATTATGTAGAGGCAGTTTTTTGCGAAGATATTCCAATTCATACTTATTTTTTACGGCCAGAACACAACAATGCGCTTTTTTTCTTTTTGGAAAATCCCCTTGAAAACTGCTCCGAACTGTCGATGAATACTGCACAACGAAAGTCATTCTTGGATTCAATGCTTACTTTTTACCGCTATCATTTCGAACATTTTCAAATTAATTCACACGAAATTCTGCATCAGGTATTGTCCTGATTTTTAATAAAATTCTTTTTATGAAGGTACTAATGGTTTGTTTGGGCAATATTTGTCGCTCCCCGCTTGCCGAGGGGATTCTCAAAGATAAAGTAGAAAAAAATGGCCTGTCCTGGTCTGTTGATTCTGCAGGAACGGGCGATTATCACATCGGCAGTATGCCCGACAGCCGTTCCGTTGCTGTCGCAAAAAAATACAATATCGATATTAGCGGACAGCAGGCTAGACAGTTCAAAACCAAAGACTTTATCGATTTCGACCTCATTTTGGTAATGGATGCCTCAAATTACCGCAACGTGGTAAATCTTGCCCGTGATGAAGAAGATATAAATAAGGTTAAACTTATAATGAACCTCGCAAGTCCGGGCGAAAATATCGAGGTGCCCGATCCATACTGGAACAACGATGGTTTTGAGCAGGTTTTTGCAATGCTCGATAAGGCCTGTGAAAATCTTATTGAAAAATATCGCTCTTGAAATAAGACAAATAACATTTTTTATTTTTAGATACTGTTCATTTTCAAGGTGAAAATTTATACTTTTGCAGCGCGATTCTCAAGCTAATTATTTTAGATGAGATATCCCCCAAAGTTTTATCAATCACTTTTATGCGCATCGCTTGCCTGTTCCTTATTCACTTGGCATTCAGTTCCCCAAAACTGATTGCGCAGCCAACTTTCACAGTTAACGGTTCGGCTTCAGAAATTGCCGAAAATTGTTATAAACTTACTTCATCAAAAACAGCAAATGATGTGGGCAGTATTTGGGCCGAATATCCCACTCAGCTCAACCACTCATTCGAAATTCGTTTTGCATTGAATCTGGGCTGTTCGAATTATGCCGGAGAGGGAGTTGCTTTTGTTATGCAAACAGACAAAAACAGGTATAATGCTATCGGATGTGCAGGAGCTGCTATGGGTTTTGCTCAGGAAACCGGCTGCAACAGTTATATCAGCCCTTCACTTGCAGTCGAATTCGATACAAAATTTACAAAAACGCAGGCCGATCTATATGTACCGCATATTGCCCTTGTGCAAAATGGAAATACAATTGTGCCCCTGCAAAAGGCAGTTCGTATCAACAGTACCGGACAGGAAGTGCGCGATTGCGAGTACCACAGTGCAAGCGTAAGTTGGTCGCCATCTTCGCAGCTTTTGCAGGTTTATTTCGATGGTGAACTGCGCCTTTCCTACAAAGGAGATATTTCAAAAATTTTCGGTAAGGAAAAAAATATTTACTTTGGATTTACAGGCTCCAGCGCTGCGCAGGCAACGATGCAAATGGTTTGTATCCAATCGGTAGATGTCAGTGTAGACGAAGTATATGACAGCCGCCGCAGTTTTGAGGAGGGCGTTGGTATTTTCCCCAATCCTCTAAACGAAAGATTAACCGTAAATTTAAACTTCGATGCCTCGCAAAAAGTTAATATTCAACTTTTTAATGTAATGGGCAAACTGATTTATGAAATTCCGAAACATTCGGTAAAAAATAATCAGTACTATTTTAATCTTCCCGGCCTGCCAAGCGGTATTTACTATGTAACTGTATCGAACGGACAAAACAGGGTTAGCCGAAAATTGGTTCATGTTGCCTCTATTCGGGCATAGGACATCGGCAAAGTTGCAATTCCTTTCCCTTGTAAATTGTCTCGCAACTATCAAGTTTATAGCTTAATCGCCCAACATTGTATTTGTATTTGGCGTGTCCAATAGGATATAAACTTATCTGTTTTTCCCTGGCAAAATAACCCTGTAACTGCCAGTTTTCATTAAGTGTCGGATCTAAACCTGCTTTGCAAGCGCTTGGAAGATAAGTGCAGATTTTTGAAATATCTTCGATAAGCACCGCATCTCTAATCGGTCTGTTAATGTTGTAAATCATCATGGAAACTGCTCCAGCAAAGACTATTATTGAAAAATATAATTTAGTCCGAGTTGCTATATTTTTTTTCAAAAATTCAATCTTGTGCAAGGTTCCGGCAATGCCCAATGCCCAGTATGGCAATGATGGTAAAAGATAAAAACCCATCTGTTTTGGACTGAGCAGAATGGGAAAAGAAGCAGAGGCTGCAATCAGCAGCAGTAGTATAGATTCTCTGTTAGGTACAATTTTTTTGCCGGACCAAAATAAGATGAGTGCAGCAACAGATAAAATCGGCAAAAGCTCCATCAAAAGCTGTTTTAATAACAATGGACTTCCATTTTTGCCCCCAATGGAAAAACTACCTTGAATTTGAATCTCGTAATAGGCTCTTAAATAAGCATAGGCCTCATCGCTCATTAAGAGCAATAAAACTGCGGCAAGGAAAATTGGCCCAGACAGAAAAGAAATTATTATCTGAGTCAAGGATCTATTTTTTTTAAACAATAACATGAAGAAAGGTAGCGCCAGTGGGAAAAGCGCTGTGGGGCCTTTGCATAGTGTTGCGGCAAAAATTAATAAGCCCGAAATTATGTTTTTCAGCAGGCTAAATCTTGGATTTTCAGCAGCCGAAAGTTGCAGATATACAGCCCAGATACAAAACATCGACATGCTGTTTTCCAGCACATTATTACTGTATGCCCAGGCAGCAGTGGGTAAAAGCATTAGCACAAAAAGCGGCGTCCAGCTTTGCCCTGACGGAAAATAAAGCCTCCAGATGCGCAATATCGCTATTACTGTTAAAACAAAACAGATAAGCCCAAAAACTTTATCGACCCAATAATAGTTGCCAAAAATTCGAAAAAGTATTCCCTCTATCCAAAATGCCAGTGGCGGATGGCTGTAAAAGGGATTCATCAGCGATTCCGATACGTAAAATTGCCATATAGTACCCTCTCCAAATGCCCAGTTTGAGGCAATTGTACCATAATAAAGCCCATCCGCAAAAATCCCTTTACCAAATAGCCAGGGCAGCAGCAGCAGGCACCACAAAGCAATAATTGGAAATAAGTTCCTGGACTCGGAATGCATAGTTTTTAATTTTGCTGCAAGATAACAGTTCAAATTTGTATCTTTGTAAAGATGAAAGG
>JBIPOO010000429.1:0-2628 GCA_044379045.1 Saprospira sp. | reverse complement strand
CTTAGTAAAAGAATTGTCATACATCGATATTCCCGACGCTGACTACAACAGTAAACTGGAGCCCTATTTTGAAAAAGCATTGGCCTTTGCCAAGACATTGCCTTATTTTGAAGAAGCAATTTTGGAAAAAACTGCAAAATGTGCTTATGATAGAAATTGTGGTATGTTCAGTATGCAAATTGATACGATAAAATCTGAGCTGCTATGTCAATTGCCCGATTCATCGGCTTCGAAACAAATTATTTTTCCTGAAATTCTTGTATCGAAATACCAAAAAATAACAAATTTGAATGTTAGTGAGCAAGGCGATGCCCAAAATACATCGAAACTAGCGTTTATCCGTTTGTGGAAACCCTGTTCGGCAAGAATTTATCGCATTGGCGATCGACAACTGCTTGTCTACTGTATCGGTTGGGGGCAAAAACGTGGTTATATAGGAACTAAAGATGATAATTGGAAATTGAATAACTTCCCGGTCGACCTCTATATCGAAGGCAATGATGTTATGATGCATGGCCAGCGTTTCGACAGCTGTGTATTGTTTTAAAATTATGTATTATGAGGCACTTCAAAAATATCCCAATACTGATTGAAGATTTATTTCAAAAAAGTGATACATCCCGGCTGACCTATCACACTTATATGCATACTCAGGAAGTTTCCTCAAAAGCTTTGGATGCTGCCAGGGCCTTGAATTTAGAAACAGCTGAATTGTTATTTGTAGCGGGTCTTTTTCATGACACAGGCTATCTTATTGGATATCATAAGCATGAAGAGAAAAGCATGGAACTCGCCGAGCATTATCTTAAAAAAAATCAAATACCCTTCGAAGAAATCAACTTCATAAATGAATGTATCGCAGCAACCGAATTGGGTGTTTCGCCCTTACAGGAGGCAGCAGCTTTGTTAAAAGATTGTGATTTGTCTTATGGTATTACTGATAAATTTTTCGAACGTGGTCCTCAGTTGCGTAAAGAATGGGAATTGAATTTGGACAAGTTCTATTCGGATGATGATTGGGAAAAATTACAGCTCGATTTTTTAGAGCATGTTTTATTTTCAAGCAATTATGCAAAAACTCATTTCAAACCGATTGTTGAAGAAAACCTCAGTTCGCAACGAAAGCGAATTTTATCTGTTTAGATAATTTGAGTCGCTTTTTTAACATAGATTTAATCCTTGGTAAAGCATTCTGTTACCTTAAGCAGCTTATATTTGTTTAAACAATTCATATGAAAAATCAAAACAGAAGAAGTTTTCTACATTTTCTTGGAAGGGCGGGTTTAATTGCCGCTGGTTCAACAGCATTTACTCCTGTTTTATCTGCTTGTAATACAACGCTTAAGCAGAATAGTGCAATTTCAAAAACGGGAAAATTTCCAATTAAGGGCATTTTGCCCCAATCGAAAGATGAAATTGTTTTGGCCGAGGGGCTAAACTGGCAGATGCTGATTAAATGGCAGGATCCTATTTCTGCTAAAGATACATTTGGTTTTAATAACGATTATCTGGCTTATTTGCCATTCGACCAGAAAAATCCGAATGAGGGCTACTTATGGGTGAATCACGAATACCCCGACCCTTTGTTTATTTCCGGATTTCCGCGTAAAACAGAACCTAAAACCAAAACAAAGGAACAGGTTGATAAAGAAATGTACGAGGTAGGTGGCTCGATTCTGCATATCAGAAAAAATAGTAAAGGGGTTTGGGAATTAGTAAAAAATTCTGATAAAAACAGAAGGTTGAATGGTTTTACCATGATTCCATTCGAATGGCCTCATACAATTCGCGGTAAAAAAGAGGGCATGGGGACACTAGGCAACTGTGCTGGTGGTGTCACTCCTTGGGGAACAATTCTCACCTGTGAAGAAAATTATCAGGACTGCTACGGAGAAAGCGACTATTCTGGCAATGCAGAAAATCCTAAACATTTAGACTCAGACCTTGGATGGGAGCAATACTATAAGGAAAATTATCCCGAACATTATGGCTGGGTAGTGGAGGTAAATCCTAAAACAGGCGAAGCTAAAAAATTGATCAGTCTTGGGCGATGTGCGCACGAATGCGCCAAGGTTTGGACTGCAAAAGATGGCCGTTTAGTGGTTTATACCGGTGATGATAAAAATGATGAGCATATTTACAAGTTCATCAGCTCCAAACCTGGGAGTTTGGTCGAAGGAACACTGTATGTGGCAAATATGGAAAAAGGCAGCTGGATTTCGCTGAACATTGATGAACAGCCAATTCTGAAGCAAAAATTCAAAAATCAGACAGAAGTACTGGTTAGAGTGCGTGAAGCTGCAAAATTATTAGGTGCAACGCCTTTGAACCGTCCGGAAGATATTGAATTTGACCCGATTACCGGAAACGTTTTAGTCACTTTGACCAATAATATACCCAAAGGCGATTTTCTGGGTTCAATACTCAAAATAGAGGAGGGGAGCAGTGATAAAACAGGATTAAGTTTTAAGTCGGATACTTTTTTGGCTGGCGGTCCCGAAATGGGCTTTGCTTGTCCCGATAATATGGCTTTCGACCCCAAAGGAAACCTCTGGTTTACTTCCGATATGTCAGGCTCGATGATGAACAAAAATGAACATTATAAATCATTTGGAAACAATGGCCTTT
>JBIPOO010000137.1:0-9870 GCA_044379045.1 Saprospira sp. | reverse complement strand
CGCTCGATGATATTACACGCCGTTTGAAAGTGGGTAATTTCCAGCAGCTTAACCTTATTGTTAAAGGTGACATGGACGGTTCAGTCGAAGCACTTTCAGATGCATTGCTCAAACTCAAGACGGAGGCGATTCAAACCAATATTATTTACAAGGCAGTGGGTCCTATTACAGAATCGGATGTTAACCTAGCTGCTGCTTCCGATGCCATCATTATTGGTTTCCAGGTACGTCCCAATCCGCTGGCTAAAAAACTTGCTGAACAGGAGGGCGTAGAAGTGAAAATGTATTCGGTTATCTACGATGCTATCGACGAAATCAAGTCGGCACTCGAAGGTATGCTCGAGCCTAAACAGGTGGAGGAAATTACAGGTCTTATTTCCGTACAGGCTGTGTTCAACATTACCAAAGTGGGCAATGTTGCAGGCTGTTTGGTACAGAGCGGAAAAGTTACCCGCAACAGCTTCGTACGTGTTATCCGAAACAGTATAGTTGTTTTCCCGAAAAAAGAGGGCGTAAACGGAGAGCTTAGCTCGCTCAAACGACTGAAAGACAATGTTTCTGAAGTGAAAGCAGGATTTGAATGCGGTCTTACCATCAGAAACTTCGATGATTTCAAAGAAGGCGATGAGGTTGAAGTATATGAACTGAAAGAAGTAAAACAGAAGCTCTAAGTTTCTTCTACCGATAAAATCAAAGGCCTTTCGATCTCAACGACGAAAGGTCTTTTTTTGAAAATGCCTTATGAAATTAAAAATATCGGTTCTGATTCCAACCTACAATGAAGCTGAAAATCTTAAATCACTGCTTCCTCTGCTTTTGTGGGCAGATGAAATTATTGTGGTCGATTCATTCAGCAGCGACGAAAGTGCTTCGGTTGCTGCCAGTTTCGGTGTAAAATTTCTACAGCGAAAATATGATGGGCCGGCTTTTCAAAAAAACTGGGCAATTGAATACTGCTCTAATGACTGGGTGTTAATTTTTGATGCAGATGAGCGCCCAACGCCTGAACTTTGCGAAGAGATAAGAAAAACATTCGAAAATGTTCCAACTGCCAATGCCTATCGTATTAAAAGAAGAAATTTTTTTATGGGCAAGGAAATTCGTTTCAGCGGCTGGCAAAACGACTGGGTAACCCGCCTAATCAGAAAGGATAAGTGCCGTTACAGGGAAACAATGGTGCACGAAGAAATTGAAGCTAAGGGAAGTATATCAAATTTAAAAAATCCGATGCTTCATTTTACCTACAAGAACTTAGAACATTTCGAAGCTAAAATAGAGCGCTACGCAAAATGGTCAGCTATGGATTATGAAAAGAGAACCGGAAAAATTGGTTTTTTCCATCTTTATCTGAAGCCAACTTTCCGTTTTTTCAAACATTATATTTTGAAAATGGGATTTTTGGATGGCTTAGCAGGCTATACCATAAGCAGGCTGATGGCCAGTGGCGTACGAAAAAGATATCAGTATTTACAGCAAAAAAGAAAGTATGGTTTCTGGGATTAAAAGCCGTACTCTACATAGTTTCGTGGTGTTTCATAGAGCCTGATTCCTAAATCCAGATTTTCGGATAATTTAGTTCGAAGAATTCTCCAGATCACCCAACAGATATGTTCAGCAGTAGGAATTAAGTTTTTAAATTCTTCCACCTGCAGGTTGAGATTTTTATGGTCGAAACGGTTTTCTATTTCCTCTTTAATCAGATCTGATAAAATCTTCATGTCGATTACATAACCGGTATCGGGATCAACCTCGCCACTGACTTTTACTTCCAGCTCATAATTATGTCCGTGAAAATATGGATTATTGCAAAGCCCAAATACTTCAGCATTTTTTTCTTCAGACCAACTCGGATTGTACAATCGGTGTGCAGCGTTGAAATGCGCTTTTCTTATAACAGAGATTCTCATATTTTAGTTTTGTTTAATTTAACAGCCGGAATCCCTTATTTGTTCTCAGTTTGCATTTTTATAAATTCATCAGGACTGATACGACGTTTAAGTCGGTTTCTATAGTTAATCGCCTCCCCTCTTTTCTCGATGTACACAAGCCCAATGCCCTCGGCATAAATTTCTTTAATTTCGGAAATAATTTTAAAATCGCCACCTTTATTAGTATTATCGTAGGCATTGTAATATTCCGTTACTAAAAACTGTACCGCTGCTAACTTTTTTCCCTCAAATTCATATTCCAAAAATTTATCAAATCTTCGGTCGCGGACTATATCGAAATTGAGTGTTGTATCGGGGGGCAATTTTGTTTTCATCCGATAGCGGTAAACTTTGCCGCTGTCGAGTGTAGGTTTGAAAGGAAAAAAGACATTATCCTCAATTTTTGCAGCTGTTATGATTGATTTGCCACTAGCGCTGTCTGTAACATAAAACTGATAATCTTTGAGCAGAGTACCATCGGCAACTATCCATTCACGCGAGAAAACGGTCTGCTCAAAAATACCATTATAACCTGCTGCAATTAGGAAAAAATCTCCTGCCTCATCCTTTACAGTTTTGTATAGCCAATAATCGGCGACAAGGTTCAGTGAATCGTTCCAATATTCATAGACCAGTCCGTCTCCGTTTAATTCCTGCAACGGGTAGTAGTATTTTTTTAGTGCCTCCATTGTAGGCGGGGTACTTTTCTTATTTTTATCATTACAGGCAAGCAACAAAATGACTGCAAATAGAGCTATTGTGATATTTTTCATAAATTGTGATTAAACTTTATAAAAACAAAGATAGATAAAGTTATACATTTTATCAATTTACAAATTTATGAATTGCCCGAAATAAAAAAAGAAAACGATCTAAACCTTCACAAAAAAGGAGCATAGCTTTCTACGAACAAAGGCAGTACCGTAAATTTGTACTGCCTTTCATTTTAATTAATTCCTGATATAACACTACTTGTCATCAAGTAAATTTAGCACATTACCCTTACCATCAGTTATAATGGTTTTGGCATTTGGAGAGGTTGAAAGTTTCATAAAAGCCTCAATCTGATTCATTTTTAAAATATTTGGAGTCAAACTTGAATTGAGCATATCGTTGGCAGCTTTGTTAGCTTTGGCCTCAATTTCAATGGCTTTGGCGCTTCCTTCTGCTATAATTCGGGTTGTTTCGGCTTTGGCTTCGGCCTGAATGATATTTGTTTTTTTCTGCCCTTCAATTTCTATAATCTGCCTTTCAACTTCTTTTTTCTGACGGTCGAGTACAAATTCCATTCGCAGTGCTTCCTGTTCTGCTTCGAGTTTCGACTCAATCGATTTTGTCAGACCTTCGGGCAGTGTAATGCTTTTCAGTAGGACCGATTCAATGACAAAACCTTTTGGTCCACATACTTCTGATAGTCTTTTTTGTATCTCTGCTTCTATTTCATTTCTTTTGGCACTATGCATATCTTTGGCAAAATATCTTGAACAGACATCGGAAGCTGCAGATCTGAATACGGGCATGATGAGGTTTTCCTCAAAATCTAGACCAGTCTCCTGTATGATTTTCTGTACAACATCCGACTGTATATGATAAAGTATGGAACTTTCGGAAAGGATAGTCAAACCTTCTTTTGAAGGCAAATTTTCTTTGATCATCAGGTTCATGGTTCTAATATTTACCCTGATTACTTTAGAGGTAAAAGGATTGTAAAAAACCGGTCCTGGTTGTCTGATTTTTCCTTTAATCTTTCCAAGCGTTGTTTTTACGCCAACCTGACTTGGCTTGACAACAGCGCATGCGCTAAAAACGGCAAAAACAAACAGAATGATAAACTTTTTCATGCAATTGATTTTTGGGTTAAATGATTTTTATATGCTATATTAATGCCTTAAACTTGAAAATGTTAACCCATTATTCATTGCAATATTTAATGTATAATATAAGTCTTTTTTGGGGTCTCTAATCCATTGATGAAAAGATGAATTGGAAAAAGAAACTTTCATTATGAGTATTGTGATGAAAAGCCTTAATTCTCTATATCAGTGGCTTCTAAACTTATTTTTTAGAACAATTTAAAAACTGCAGAAACTTAGCTATCTTTACGAACATTTTCAGGCTGCTGTAAAGGCAGCATCTCATATCTTAACATACAGTAAGTAAAATGAACAATATAAAAATAGGCATCAGCGTTGGCGATATCAATGGTATCGGTATGGAGGTAATACTTAAAACGTTGGATGACCCCAGAATAACACAGCTTTGTACTCCAGTAGTTTACGGATCTTCAAAAGTGCTGTCCTACCACAAGAACATTGTAAACATCGGTGATTTTCCAATTGCCAATGTGCGAGATGCACATCATTTGAAAGCCGGTGAAGTGAACGTGGTGAATTGCTGGCAGGATAATGTTCGTATTACACTGGGAAAAGCAAGTGAAGAAAGCGGCAAGTTTGCCTACATATCACTCGACCGTGCAGTTCAGGATTTGAATGCCGGACTTATTGATGCACTGGTTACAGCACCTATCAATAAACATGCAATGCAGTTGGCCGGATTTCCACATACCGGACATACCGAGTTTCTGACTGCAAAAGCAAATGTACAGGACAGTCTTATGCTGATGGTCAATGACCAGTTGAGGGTTGCTTTGGCTACAAACCATATCCCTGTTAGTGAGATTTCAAAAAAACTGAATAAAGAAGTTATACTGCGTAAACTTACTTTGCTGAACCAATCCCTGAAAATGGATTTTGGGATTCAGAAACCAAAAATTGCCTTGCTAGGACTTAATCCGCATGCAGGCGATGAGGGGTCAATTGGCAAAGAGGAGCAGCAGTTTATTATTCCTGCCATACAGGAAGCCAAAAGCAAAGGTATTTTTGCAGTAGGACCTTATCCCGCCGATGGATTTTTCGGCTCGGGTACTTACCAGCATTTCGATGCGGTACTTGCAATGTATCACGATCAGGGTCTTGTAGGTTTCAAGTCCCTTTCTTTCGAATCGGGTGTAAATTTCACTGCCGGCCTACCCTTTGTCCGCACTTCGCCCGATCATGGAACTGCCTACAATATAACCGGTCAAAACAAGGCCTCTGCCGATTCATTCCGCGAAGCACTATTTATGGCAATCGAAATTGTAAAAAAACGCGCCGATTACAAGGAAATGTATGCCAATCCGCTCAATCCTGTTAATATCGAAGAGTTTGTAGGAGCAGAGGAAGAAGCTATTTCACTGCCCGAAGATTCATTCGAGGCTTTTGTTCCCGTGAGCACATCAAAATACAGTAAAGCCCTTCTTCGCGAAGCTGAAGACGACCAAAAAGAGCCCATCAGTAAAAAGGTTCAGGTTGTTGAAGAAGATTTGGAGGAAGACTACGAGGATAATACTGGAGAGGACTAAGGAAATGATGGTTAATTATCTGTTAAAGGCTTGAGATACAGCGATCTGCTAATCACCGCTTCATAATATGCCTCATAATGCGGCAGAATATTTTCCATGGAGTATTGCTCAGCATTAGCCAGAGCAGCCGCACTGAATTTTTGATGAATTTCCGGATTTTCCAAAATTAAAAGTGCGTTTTTTGCCATATCTTCTACATCCCCGATATTGCTTAAAAAGCCTGTTACACCATGAATATTCACTTCGGGCAATCCACCTGCATTGGAAGAAATTACTGGAACCTGACAGGCCATCGCTTCTAGTGCCGACAAACCAAAGCTCTCACTTGCCGACGGCATAATGAAAAGATCGGCAATAGCGAGCAACTCTTCCACAGCATCTTGTTTACCCAAAAATCGGATACTATCGCAAAGGCCCAACTGACGGCAAAGCATCTCTACATTTTGTCTTTCAGGACCGTCCCCGACCAATAGCAATTTGGCAGGGATTTGTTTGACGACCTGTTCAAAGATATGCACTACATCTTCCACCCTCTTTACCTTTCTGAAATTGGACACATGAATAAGCACTTTTTCGCCCAGCGGTGCTACCGCTTTTTTGAAATGGTCCTTATTAGTTCGTTTAAATCGTTCAAAATCAATAAAGTTATAAATAACCTTTATGTCTTTATCTATTCTAAAATTATCATAGGTATCCTGTTTCAAACTCTCAGATACAGCAGTCACACCATCCGATTTATTGATAGCAAAAGTTACCACGGGCGCATAAACAGGATTTTTTCCAACCAAGGTTATATCAGTACCATGCAGTGTTGTAACTGTTGGAATATAAATACCTTCCGATAAGAGAATTTTCTTGGCCATGTATGCGACAGATGCATGCGGCACCGCATAATGCACATGCAGAATATCCAATTTATCATACTTTACAACATCAACCAATTTCGAGGCCAGGGCGGTCTCATAGGGTGGGTAGTCGAAAAGCGGGTAGTCGGCAAAACGTACCTCATTGTAGAAAATATTTTCGTGAAAATGCTCCAAACGTGCAGGAGGTGCATATGTAATAAAATGTACCTTGTGACCACGCATGGCCAAGCCCTTTCCGAGTTCGGTAGCAATAACTCCGGAACCTCCATAGGTGGGATAGCACACGATGCCTATTTTCATGAGCGTTTTAATTGACAGATTGCATAAAGAGGCGCAAGATAATAATTAAAGTTTTAACAATACGTACTTGGATTGCAAAGCTAAATTATTTGTCACTCAACACAGATTTAACATTTTTCGATTCAGCTTTGTTCATCGTTTCAACGTAGTTTTTATCATAACCAACGTAGATGTTAATCCAAATTACCCTTGCAAGTCGGGCGATAAGCGGAAAAATTATAATTCCACCCAAAATGCTGATAGCAAAAGCTACCTCAAGAGACCAATTCAGAAAAAGTAACATGGCTCCTACAGTACTGAGCATATAACCTCCGCTGAGTCCGTAACCCACATACATTGCCCCCCAGTAAAAACCCGGTTCCAACTCGAAAGCTTGTTTACAGACCGGACATTCTTTGTTCATTTTGTAAATGCCCTGTATAATTGGCGCATAAAACATATCACCTTCACGGCATCTTGGGCATTTCATGGCTGCTATTGCAGCAATTTTATTTCGTTTTGCCATTTTATTGTTGTTTATAAGCTATGTTGCAGCTGTTTTATAATGTATAATTTGCACATTTAAATTATTTGTGCTTAATTTTATTACTTATTTATAAATTATTGCAAATCTAAGCTAATTTGTGTTGAAATACGGTGACAACTGTCACCAAACATAATTAACCAAAATAATAAATTTTTCATAAAACAGAAAATATGCAAAAGATAGCTGCTGCCGAATTGGAAAAGTTTATAAAAGAGGCCTTGTATGAAGACATACGAGAGGGTGACCATACCTCGCTCGCATGTGTGCCTGCTGACGCATACGGCAGGGCTAAACTGCTTGTAAAAGATCATGGCGTAATCGCCGGTGTAGAAATTGCCAGAAAGATTTTTGAATATGCGGTTCCTGAAATGCAAATGACCATACATATTAATGATGGTGCAATAGTAAAACCCGGAGATATCGCTTTTGAAGTTTATATGCCAAGTCAGGCAATTCTTAAAACGGAAAGAGTGGTATTGAATACCATGCAGCGGATGAGCGGAATTGCAACAATGACCCGACAGTTTGTCGATAAGGTTGCCGATCTTCCGGTTAAAATTCTTGATACTCGAAAAACCACTCCTTTACTTCGCTTTCTTGAAAAATTGGCTGTAAGAACTGGCGGCGGGACAAATTACCGCGACGGCCTCTACGATCGTATTATGATAAAAGACAACCATGTCGATTTTTGCGGCAGCATTGAACTGGCAATTAAAAAAGCGCATCAATACCTCAAAGAAAAGCAGTTAGACCTAAAAATAACGGTAGAAGTGCGCAATTTGAACGAATTGGAACAGACTATGAAAGTGGGTGGCATTGAAAGAATAATGCTCGATAATTTTGACCCCGAAACTATGAAAAAGGCTGTCGCGATAATTAACAAACAATTCGAGGTAGAAGCTTCGGGCGGTATAACACTGGATACAGTAAGAACCTATGCTGAAACCGGTGTTGATTTTATTTCTGTTGGCGCACTGACGCACTCATTCAAAAGTCTCGATCTGAGTCTGAAAAAAAAGTAAGATGACCATAGCTCAAATATTCGATCTGTTAAATACCCTTGCTCTGCTTGCATGGTTACCGCTTTTTCTTCCACCTAAAACCCCTTTTAGAAATTGGTTTTTGGAACAGAAAATAGCCATTGTACTTTTAGCTGCCGCCTACCTGATGCTCTTTGTTGGTTTTTTGTTCTCGGGCGAAAATCCTGAATTGGATTTCAGCTTCGAGGGTATAAAACAGCTTTTTGCCAATGACAGGGGACTGCTCGTTGCATGGATTCACTACCTTGCATTTGATATGATGGTAGGAATATACGAATGCGAGCAAGCACTGAAAAGAGGCATTCCGCATTGGTTACTCCTACCCTGTCTTTTGTTTACCTTTATGCTGGGGCCTATTGGATGGCTCTTGTTCTGGATGCTCACTAAAATTTATCCTTTGAAAATCCTTGATTAAATAACACTTACATTAAAATCTATTATTTGGATTTATTTTTCAAATTCAGCATTTTGTTGTAGCCTCAATATTGTTTATTAATTTACTAAAAAAATAATAATAAAAATCAATTTTTCTTTTTTTTAAAAATGATTTGTATTAACTTTATAGTTCAATTAGTAATTATTTATTTTTAAAAAAACAACATTCTATGAAATTGAAGACTTCTACTCTTTTACAACTTACTGTTTTCTCTGGCTTTTTTGGTACTTTGTGCGCCCAGCACAATAATGAGTTTTACAATAATGGCTCTTTAGTACATATTCAGGCTGGTGCCGAAGTACACGTTTTGGGTGATGTTCACAACTATCAGACCACTGGACGCCTGGAAAATAACGGTTTAATTGTCTGCCAAGGCGATATGTATTCCGACAATCTTTTCCAACAGCGCGGCACAGGTACTACCCGCTTAAGAAACAACAATGTAAATACTAGTCAAACACAGTTCATTCAAGGATCTTACGCAGTTCGCGGCGGTCAGTCTCAGATTGGTGTGAATGACGGATCTTTTTACAATCTTGAACTTTCAAACAGCCAGGGTATTGTATGGCTAAATGGTACAGGTAATGTGGCTGATGTGCGCAATTCAGTCGACTATAATGGTACCGGTGCTGCTGTTATTAACAGAATTATTACAGCTAATCCTGCTGCATTGCCTGCTAATGGCAGTGCTTATCCCGCAGTATTTGGTATTATGAACGCTACTGCCGGACATACTTCAGCAGTTGACAATACCGTTGTTACAAACGGAAACAATTCTGGTGTTGACAATGGTTATGTACAAGGAAAGCTTCGTCGTGCTATCAGCGCTGCAGGTGGCATTTATAATTTTGTTCTCGGTCTTGAACCCGCAGGTGCTGGTGCCAAAAGAGGTATGCAATACATCCACCTCGATTTTCAGGCCAACAACTACGATGTAGTAGAAGGTTTCTTCCAATCGGCTGAGGCTAATAACCTTGGTGCGCCGACTGAATGCAGCGGTTGGGTAGTCAATTACTATGGCGGTGCAGATCACGGAAAATGGAAATTCGAAGATATTGGTAAAGCTTTAGGCACTCCTGGCGCTGGTACATATACTGTAAAAATGTGGCCCCAAGATCATACCTTCCCTGCAAATAATGTGTGGGTAATTTCAAAGGATAACCTACTCTTGGGTACACCAAATCAGTGTGGTAGTACTTGGGTTGGTCTTGAGCGTTCCGGTTACAATGGTTTCTCAGAGTTTGCTGCTAACAGTGCTACCGTATTCCTTAATACCAAACTCATTGACCTGTATGCTACTCCAATCGAAAATCGTTTCATTGAAGTTGGTTGGACTACCGAAGATGAAGACAATGTATCTCACTTTGAAATTGA
>JBIPOO010000428.1:0-2638 GCA_044379045.1 Saprospira sp. | reverse complement strand
CTTTTCTGATACCTGAAGTCAGAGAAGATATTTTTAAACACATCAACTTAAATGCAGATGAAAAATCAATAAATCTGTTAAACATAAATGGATATACAGATCATATTCATTGTTTAATCAAACTAAAACCTAATCAAACTCCCGAACAGATTGCAAGACTCTTGAAAGGAGAATCATCCTTTTGGATAAACAAAAACAAGATCATTGAAGATAATTTTCAATGGCAACGTGAATATTATGCAGAATCTGTAAGCAAAAAGGATTTGAAGAAGATAAATGGGTATATAAACAATCAGGTCCTACACCACGAATCTGCTTCCACTAATCCTAAACGCGAATTACATCTTTTTGAATCCCGTTCTTAGGCTTCAGCTACTAAAGCTCCTCCCAGTAAATTTTGTCTTTTACTGCAACAATAGCTATTGCTTTTAATCTTTGCAGGGTTTGCAGTTCAGCATCCTTCTCCAAGTAGCTTTTTAATTGATTTTTTGCGGACTGCATAGTAGCTTCCAGTCTATCAGATTCAGATTGTTTGAGGTATTTGATTTCAAGTGCGTATTGATGTGGAATACCTGGGCGTGAAGGATGTTGCAAAAATTCCACATCGAGATAACCATCATTGGTTATTTCCCTTTCAGATCTTACTACATAAAACTCAGCCTGAAAGGCATATGCCATAATGATAACTTTGATGTATTTTTCGTCAAATCGTTGAAAATCTCTGTTCGAAAAGGCTTCGAGTAATTTTTGAACCAATCGTAAAAATGGCCCAATATCGCCTGATGCGAGCTCTAGCATTGAATCTCTGACTCTCGATACATCGTAATTAAAGTTTACAGATTCTTGGAGTACATTGGCATAATATTGCCAAAAAAGTTCTTTAATTACGTAATTTGGAATTACGAACAAAGGCATACCATATTTATTCAGTCCCTTTAATGTAAGATTACCAAGATAATACAAAAGATTTGTAAAAGATATTTTATCAAATTGTTGATCAAAAGAAAACTGATAGATAAGTTTTGTGCTAATTTGCCCATCTTCCAGTACTGCCCTTAGAACTTCAAGATTTTCAGATACATTTGCAACTTGAAATAATTTCTTAATTTTACCATAATCAGGCATGATATTAGGATCCAGCATCTGATCGGGATATTTCTGACTTTTTTTGAAGTTATCCAAAAAGTATAAGACCATATCTGAATTGTACAGCGTATGATTTACATCCACGTTAAAATTATACCCATTGTACCAGACTTTTAGATCGGCCATGATTTGATCTTCCCTAGTTTTATCTTCTATTATCAATTTAAGCAAATCACGGGTTTCAAACGCTGTAAATCCCATTAAGTCGTGAAATTCCTTTTTTGCGGTTAAGTGCTTGACAATGTTAAATCCACTGGTAAGACCATCCATAGTGACCGGAGAAACTCCCGTTATGAAAAATCTATCCACAAAACCTTGTCTTGTAGCAATTTTAATCGCTTCGTAAAACTTTCGAATATAACCATCCTGTGATACTGAGTGTTTAAATTCGCTTAAATCCCTTATCAGAATTTCATTTGTAAAATGATCGTATTCATCAATAATAAGGAATATTGGAATTTCATCATTTTGCTGTTCCTTCCATAATTTTAAGGCTTCAAAAAATCTTCGGAGTACATTGCCTGGGGAATCCCCTTCTAAAACATGCTTTCTTTGCTTGATATCCAAAAGCTGATATCTACCCATAAAAGTAGACAAGACCTCTTTAATCACATCAAGAAAAAATTTATGGGTATCCGCCTCTGTCTTCGTATCTATTCCGCTGAAATCAAAACACAAGACTCTGTAAGCATTAGCTTTTGGTGTTGGATTTTCACCGATATAATATTTAGAAAAAAGTTTTTCGAATTTGTCTTTTTCAAGTATATCGTAATAATACTCAAGTATAGATACAAAAAGACTTTTGCCCATGCGACGCGGGCGCAGGAAAATGGAGAACCTTTCATCTGTTTCCAAAAGTTCTATATATTTGGTTTTGTCAACAAATACATAATTATCCTGAACCAGCTGTTCAAAATTACTGATACCGTATGGAAATTTAACTTTAGGCTTTTGCATAAAATAATACACATTTAATGCAAATATAAGACTTTTAAGAATTGATTGCAAATTTAACTAAGACCAATAAGAGCGATTACTTTGAGCTATTTTTCTTAACCAAAGCTGTGAAGAATTTTTTTTTAAACAATTGAGCCCAAAATTCCCTTATGAAGATTTCCCATGCCTTTTTTTGGGTTATATTTGCAAAATGAATACAGACCATATTTTAAACGCCTATCAAAAGTCGGAAACGCTTGTCCGGCTGAATAATTATCTGAACAATCAGAATCGTGCCACTTTAAGGGGTTTATTGGGTTCGCAGAGTGCCATGCTCATGCTGGCGCTTGCCAAATTATCAGAAAAACCCATGCTCATATTGGCCGAAGACAAAGAGGAAGCTGCCTATTTACAAAATGACCTTGCAACCCTTTTGGAAAGAGGAGAAGCACTCTTATTTCCAGATTCTTACCGCCGCCCAAAGGGCTTCGATAAATTGAACCGCAGTGCAGTCTTGCAACGTACCGAAACCATCGGCCGACTCAGTATGACAGGA
>JBIPOO010000427.1:0-2657 GCA_044379045.1 Saprospira sp. | reverse complement strand
CGTCAGAAAATTCCATTTGGAATTGCACAGATTGGCAAGGCCTTCCGCAATGAAATAGTAGCCCGTCAGTTCATTTTCCGCATGCGCGAATTCGAACAGATGGAAATGCAGTTTTTTGTACGCCCTGGCACCGAAATGGAGTGGTACAACTATTGGAAAGAAAAGCGTATGAACTGGCATCGTGCCGTAATTGGCGACAATAGTACGCACCGTTATCACAACCACGAGAAGTTGGCGCATTATGCCAACGCTGCGCTGGATATTGAATTTAATTTTCCCTTCGGATTCCGCGAATTGGAAGGCATCCACTCCCGCACCGATTTTGACCTTACTGAACATCAAAAACTCTCCGGAAAAAAATTACAATATTTCGATCCCGAACTGAAAGAGAGCTATGTTCCTTATGTTGTAGAAACCTCAGTAGGATGCGACCGTATGTTCCTGGCAGTTTTGAGTCATGCGCTGCAGGAGGACATTATTCCAAATGCTGATGGAGAAGATGCTACCCGCAAAGTACTACGTATTCATCCTGCACTGGCCCCGGTAAAATGTGCTGTGCTGCCCCTGGTAAAAAAGGATGAAGCATTAACAAAAGTTGCCCGAGATATTTTCGACCGACTGAAATATTCTTTCGAATGTCAATATGATGAGAAAGATGCGATTGGTCGTCGCTACCGTCGTCAGGATGCTATTGGAACTCCCTATTGCATTACCATTGATGAACAAACTGCCACAGATGGAACGGTTACAATACGTGAGCGAGATACTACCAAACAAGAAAGAGTTGCCATTGAAGCAGTAGAAAAAATAGTTGCAGAGAGAATTGATATGAGAACTTTGTTGAGAACTTTATAATAAAACTGCATCCTTTTTAGTTATATTAAAGGTTGAATTAAAATTTTAACAGACTCCTAACATTTTCTGCTGCAAATTTTGTCGGCAATAACACTTATGTTCGATATTATACCCAGTTTTATAACTGCATTTATTATTTCATTCTTTGCAATTCCATCCATTATAAAAATTGCCATTGCAAAGAATTTATACGACGAACCCGATGAGCGCCGTTCCCATACAGAACGGACGCCGTCCTTGGGGGGAATCGGTATTTTTAGCGGACTAATTTTTTCAATCACCTATTGGATTCCATTCGATACCTGCAATAATCCCGAGCACGGGTATATTAAATATGTGCTCTGTGCTTATATCATCATATTTTTAATTGGGGCAAAAGATGATATCATACCACTTACCCCTGTTAAAAAATTCTTAGGCCAATTATTGGCTGCATTTATACTTGTATACAAAGCAAATATAAAATTAAGTAGTCTTTACGGTATTTTTGGCATCAATGATATACCCGAATGGATCGCAATTCCCCTTTCTGTTTTCACAATTATAGTTATTATTAATGCCTTTAACCTTATTGACGGAATCAATGCATTGGCAGGAACGATAGGGATTATTTCCTTTGCAGCTTTTGGTACCTGGTTCTATCTACATGGAAGGTTGGATTTAGCAGTTTTAGCAGCAGCTAATACTGGGGCAGTAATGGCATTTTTGTATTATAACGTTAGCCCTGCCAGAATATTTATGGGAGATACAGGGTCATTGATTGTTGGACTGTCTGCATCAATTCTATCCATTTCCTTTATTGAAAATAATAAAGTCTGGCACGATGAATGGTTTATAGAATCGGTTCCTGCCGTGGCAGTGGGAATCCTAATTGTACCTTTATTCGATACCCTAAGGGTTTTTATATTACGTGCAATGCGTGGTAAATCACCTTTTCATCCCGACCGTACACATGTGCATCATCTGCTGATCGATATTGGATTCACGCATTTGCAGGCTACCGCAGTTTTGGCCTTGGTAAATGTTTTGTTTATTGTTATTGCTTATCTGTTGAGGCAACTTGGCGCTACTGAACTAATGATTATTTTATTCGGATTGGCAGGAATACTAACCGGTACTTTGTTTTATCTGGTTTACAGAAAGAAAAGATTGGAAAACAATCAAAACTAAATTGCTAAAGTGGCCAAAAGATTTCTGATTATACAGACAGCCTTCATTGGTGATGTGATTTTGGCAACAGCACTTATCGAGAAATTACATGCCTTTTATCCCGATGCCGAAATTCATTTTCTGATAAAAAAGGGCAATGAAAAAATTTTGGAGGGGCATACTTTGCTAAAAAAAGTACTACTTTTCGACAAAAAAAATAAATTAAAGAGCCTCTTTGGGCTTATTGCTGAAATCAGAAAAAATAAATACGATGCTGTTGTGAATGTCCACAGACACTTTAGCAGCGGACTGTTAACAGCACTTTCCGGAGCTAAAGAAAAAATCGGATTCAGGAAAAATCCACTCTCTTTTTTGTTTACAAAAAGAATTGCTCATGAATGGGATAAACATGAGATTCAAAGGAATCAAGAACTGATCGCAGATTTAAGTGATGCTATAGCTGTAAAGCCAAAACTATATCCATCTGCAGAAGATTGGAAATACATAACAGAAAATTTTGCTGCACCGTTTATCACGATCTCTCCGGCAACTATCTGGGCTACCAAAGCATTGCCGCTCGAGCGTTGGGTAGCGCTTATCGATAGTATTCCAAGCGATAAAAAGGTTTACTTGCTGGGCTCAAAAGCAGATAC
>JBIPOO010000426.1:0-2664 GCA_044379045.1 Saprospira sp. | reverse complement strand
AAAAACCAATCCATCCCAAGACAGGGGTAATTCACTTAGACAGATTGTCCTTTGTAGCTGACGTCGGTATACTGAATCGACCTGAACTTGCAAAATTACGGTAGAGTCGCAACCAAATGCAGAATTAAAAAGGGTAGTAACCGTATCGGATGAATTGAAGACCTGACCGTACCATGTTAATGGTAACTGATTTTGACAAATTTGCTGACTGAGCGTAATTACGGTATCAAGGTTCACCGTCAAAATTAAATTACTAATTGAATCGCAACCCGCTGTTGTTTGTCCATTTTGTGTATAAAATCCAGATTGATTGTAGCTTTGATTGCCCCAAACGAATGGTAAATTATCACGGCAAATTGAAAATCTTAAGGTGTCTCTGTAAGTAGGAAGGACATTTAGTGTCATCTGTACCAATGAATCACAGCCATTTGATGTCTGAAAAACAACTGAATTTTGTCCGCCTTGATTAAAAGTAATGCCATTCCAGCTAAGTGGTAATTCATTTTGACAAACTGTTCTTTGAATTTGTTGCGCAAAAACAGGATCTACCTGAAGTTGCATAATGATGGTAGAATCACAGCCCAAAACAGAATTATAAAGAATCGAAATCGTATCGGCCGAATTAAAGACCTGCCCATTCCATGTATATGGCAATTGATTTTGACAAATTCGCTGACTCTGTATTACAACTGTATCAGCATTCACGATCAAAATTAAATTATTGATAGAATCGCAACCCGAAGCTGTTTGTCCAAGACGAGTGTAAAATCCAGATTCTGTATAGCTTTGATTGCCCCAGATAAATGGTAAATCATGGCTACAAACTTCATATCGAACTGTATCTGACAAAGTAAGACGAACATTTAAAGTCATCTGTACAACAGAATCACAACCATTTATTGTTTGTAGTGTAACAGTACTATTGCCAGCTTGATTGAAAGTAACCCCATTCCAAATTAACGGTAAATCGTTTTGACAAATTGTTCTTTGATTCCGCTTAAAATAAACAGAATCGACCTGAAGCTGAAGGATAACTGTAGAATCACAGCCCAAGACATTATTATAAAGAATCGAAATCGTATCGGCCGAATTAAAGACCTGTCCATTCCAACTATATGGTAATTGATTTTGGCAAATTCGCTGACTGCGTGTAACAACTGTATCAGAATTCACCGTTAAAATTAAATTACTAATAGAATCGCAACCCGCTGTTGTTTGTCCAAGTCGAGTATAAAATCCCGATTGTGTATAGCTTTGATTACTCCAAACAAAGGGCAAATCATGTTGACAAATTGTGAATCTTAAGGTGTCTCTGTAGGTAGGTAGTACATTCAAGGTCATTTGAACAGCTGAATCGCAACCATTTGATGCCTGAAAGATAGCTGAATTTTGTCCGGCTTGATTAAAAGTAACACCATTCCAGCTAAGCGGCAATTGATTGCGGCAAATACTTCGCGAAGCTTGTATCTGATAAGAAGGAATAACTTCTAAGTCGTAATAAACAGTAGAATCACATCCTCTCGAATTGGTATACACCCTGCTTTGTATGCCTGCCTGTGTAAATTGTAAACCTGCCCAACTTATTGGCATTTGATTACTGCATTCCTGACGCGTTAGGCGAACAGAATCTGTTGAGTTTACATTGAATACCAACACCGAAATCGAATCGCAACCGGATGCTGTTGCGTGAACATATTGATAAGTGCCCGGTTGAGTCAATGCTAACTCATTCCAAACATAAGGTAGTAGATTGCTACAAATTGTTGAATAAGTTGTATCAAAAGGAGTTGGAAATATATACAGATTTAAATAAACTATGGAGTCGCAGCCCTCTGCCGAAATCAAGGTATCAATGTATTGTCCAGAAGTGTAAATATCATTATTTTGCCAACTGTAAGGGGTATTATTCTGACAAATACTGTCGAAAAAAACTGTACTCGGAGGATTTAATACCGTGAGCTGCAGCATGACAATCGAATCGCATCCATAACGATTGGTTAATCTTGTTTGATATTGCCCCGATTGGGTCAATTGTTCTTGCTCCCACTGATAAGGCAAGGATTGGGCACAGACTTGTTGTGTAAAACTAGTGGTATCAGCATCTCGAACAGTTAAATTGAGTAAAGTAAGTGAGTCATAACCCATACTACTATTTGTCATGTAGGAATAGGTCCCACTCTGAGTAAGGTTCATTCCATTCCAAAGGTAGGGTAAATTTTGTCGACAAACCGATTGTGAAATTTGTACAGGCTGAGTAGAAATACCTTGAATATTGATACGGAAACTATCATTTCTGTAGTCATTCGACAAGACCAAAACCGGGTAAATTGAAGTTCCTGCTATAGTAGGATGATAAATTACTCTAAAACTATCGCGTTGTCCTGCAGGGATTATTGTATTGGAAAAATTTGACAAAAGTGTCCATTGAGTAGATACCGGTGCAGTTGCCGAGTTTACCGTAAGATTTCTGTTCCCCTGATTCCTAACATAAAACAACAAGGTATCCCGCTGCCCTATGAGCGTTGGTTGCGTACTTAATGTTGAAGGATTATTCAGTAAATTTCCTTGATTTTCGACAGCTATAATTGGTCCTTCGCAAAGTCCCTGTATACGGATTCGATAATTTGGCTCATCATAATCATTGGATTGAAATTGCAATACTGT
>JBIPOO010000425.1:0-2667 GCA_044379045.1 Saprospira sp. | reverse complement strand
ATATATGAGTTACGCAGTAATCCCACAAAAAGATTCCATTCTGGATGAGGCAAGCAGGCCAGCCGACAGAAAAAAGGCCGCTACGGGTGCAGCAATCTTTACATTGCTTTTGATACTCTGTGTTTTTTTACGCTTTTTTTCTAAGTTAGACCCTATTCCCGAGCCTAAGGGCCTTGTAGCTGCTTTCGATAATATTGAAATTGAAGAAGCTGGCGGCGGTGGCGGTGGAGGTTCTGAGTCGAATGAACAACAGAGCAGCCAAAATCAGTCTTCCAGTAGATCCAAAGAAATTGAGACCAATGATGATATAAAATCTGATGTTAATATCAATAAAGGTAATAGCAAAGATGCTGAGGTAAAAACTGACCCAGGCTTCGATTTTACCAATTTCTCAGGTGAGGACAAAAGTAAAGCAGAAGAGGGAGGTGGTGGCTTAGGACCAGGCCCGGCAGGTCCTGGAAAAGGTTCGGGAAAAGGCTTTGGTGAGGGAAGCGAAGAAGGAAATGGTAGCGGTCTTTGCATCAGAAATTGCGATTGTGCAAACAGCAGATGGGATATAGATGTTGTAGAAGTTATTGCCTGGATAACCGTTGAAATAAATGAAAATGGCACTGTTAGCGCTGCCAGATTTGCTCAAACAGGTGATGTGAAAAATGGAAAAGAATATACTTCAATCAATGCAAACATAAAATCTCAAAAGAGCAGTACTCAAAAAGTAGTATTAGAATGCTTTACTAAAAGGGTTTATAAGGCTAAGGCAAACAAATACAGGATTACTCAGAAGATAGTTCTGAAAAAAATATAGCAAATGAGAGGTGGCATATAAAGCTGCCTCTTTTTTTTGTCCCTTTTTCTTTCTAACTTTGGAGAATGAAAAAATCTGGTAATATTCTCTTTGCGCTTATTGTTGTTTATATACTGGCTGCCGGTTTTTGGTGGTCTTATCTTTTAAATTCCAAAAACAAAGAAGTTTTAGATGCTCAGTTGCAAAGGCTTGAGCTAATTCAAAGTTCGGAATTGGAAGACAAGGGTAAAATCTCAAAGGAGAAAGAAGTTGTCTTACAGCGTTTTAAACGGCAACGATGGATGATTATCGGAGAAGGCGCTGTTTTTATGATATTATTACTGGTTGGGCTATGGAGAATTTATCGCATCAGGCAGAAAGAATTGGCCCTGGCCTTACAACAACAAAACTTCCTTTTGTCAATAACACATGAATTGAAATCGCCCCTTGCATCTATTCAATTGGTTTTAGAAACCATTCAAAAAAGACAGCTTACAACAGAACAACTTCAAAAGCTTAGTACCAGTGGCCTTAAAGAAAATGACAGATTGCATCGTCTTGTACAGGATTTATTGTTAGCTGCCCGAGTAGAGGGAGGTTACGAATATGTTTTTGAGGAACTTAATCTGAATGAACTGCTAAGCGAAACTATCATCTGGGCAAGGCCCAAATTTGCCGGGGAAATAGATTTTAAAGCAGAGGAGAATCTTTTTCTTAGTAAAGCGGATAAAAATACACTCTCAACAGCTTTTTCAAATCTTATCGAAAATGCAATAAAATATTCGGGAGAGGATGGCAAAATTGCAATTAGCGCTTACAGAAAAAAGCATCAGATTCTTGTTGAAATTGCAGATACAGGCCCAGGAATACAAAAGGCCGAGCGTGAAAAGATTTTTGAAAAGTTTTACAGAATTGGCAACGAGCATACCCGAAAAACTAAAGGAACCGGCTTAGGACTTTATATTGTTAAAAAAGTAATAGAAGCACATGGCGGTACAATTAGCCTAAAAGACAACCAACCGAAGGGAACTGTATTTACGGTAATTCTTGGTATTGAATAACATTTAAAAATAAAATATATGGAAAATAAATTTCAATTAAAATCATTGATTCCAGGACTTTCTTTGTTCCTTGGTCTTTCAGTACTTGGTCTTTTCATCTTCAGAGGTCTGAAAACCTTTAGCGATAAAGACAGGGTTGTTACTGTAAAAGGATTGGCAGAAATGGACATGACAGCAACTGCTTCGGCAATTAGTATTACTTTCTCATTTTCTGGCGATAATTTAAAAGAGGTTATAAAAAAAGCAGAATCGAAGAAAAGTAGCATAATCAATTATTTAAAAAACAGTGGTTTCGATATTAAAGATGTCAGCGAAAAAAATATCGATATCAGTGATCTGCAAAAGTATTATGAAATTGAGTGGCAGGATGGTAAACAGATTAAAACCAAGGTTGATCGCTATGCGGCCAGTCAAACTATCATGATAAAATGCAAGGATGTTAAAACAACCGATGATAAATTGGAGAAAATTGAACTCGATCTTATCAGTAAGGACTTGACTTCCAATATTGAAAGTCTTTACACTTTTCCCGATCTCAATACCATTAAACCCAAACTAATTGCCGAGAGTACCAAAAATGCACGTATTTCAGGTGAACAGTTTGCCAATGACTCTAAAGCTAAATTAGGCAAAATAAAAACCGCTTCACAGGGACAAATTTCAATTGTAGGTGATTATCAGACTGAAGAAGAAACTACTTCAGCCGATTCAGATTCACGGGAACCTTTTATTCGCAGGGCAAGAGTTGTCAGCACAATTGTTTTTTTTCTGGAATAGAGAATATTCCTGTAATTTAGTAAGACAAGTTTAATTTATAAAACA
>JBIPOO010000424.1:0-2689 GCA_044379045.1 Saprospira sp. | reverse complement strand
TCGAGTGGTAAAATCCTATGTTCAGGAGGATGCTATGGGTAAATTTTTCGCCGAGGAGGCCGAGAAATACAAGCAAAAATCATTGAGAATGGTAACTGTCGATGCTTGGTTTAGACCCTTGATGGTTATCCTTATAGGAATGAGCACAATTATAACTGTTTATGTAGGCGGCTTGCTGATGATTAAAGGCGAGATCAGTGCTGGTAATATTGCGGAGTTTATTATTTTTATTAATATGCTCACCTGGCCTGTTACCTCCATTGGTTGGGTAGCTTCAATTATTCAACAATCGGCAGCTTCGCAAAAAAGGATCAATGAATTTTTGAAAACTAAAGCAGCAATTCTTCCAGACAATTCAATAGCGCCTAAAACAATAGAAGGCGTTGTAGAATTTAAAAATGTTAGTTTTGTTTACCCAGATACAGGTATTCAAGCGCTTAAAAATTTGAGTTTTAACTTAAAGAAAGGCGAGAAATTAGCCATTGTGGGACGAACAGGCTCAGGAAAAACTACAGTTGCTGACCTTATGCTCAGAATGTACGATGTAGAAAATGGAGAAATTTTGATAGATGGAATTGATATTAAAAAACATAATTTATCGGCACTGCGAGAACAAATCGGTTATGTGCCACAGGATGTTTTTCTTTTTTCTGATACCGTAGCCAATAATATTTCCTTTGGGGTTTCAAATGCCGAACAGTCACGCATCGAAGAATTTGCTAAATACGCAGCTGTTTACGATGATATCTCTGCGCTATCCGATGGTTTTGAAACTCAAATAGGGGAGCGGGGTGTTACCCTTTCGGGCGGACAAAAACAAAGAATTTCCATCGCCCGTGCTTTGATAAAAGATCCAAAAATTATAATTCTAGATGACTGTCTATCGGCTGTTGACACCAAAACAGAGGCCGAAATCAGTTCAGCACTAAAAAAGGTGAGCGCCGATGTTACAACCATTATCATTACGCACCGTTTATACAGCAGTATTCATTTCGATAAAATCCTGGTTTTAGAACATGGAGAAATGTCAGCTTTTGGAACACATGAAGAGTTGATTGCCAACAAAACAGGCTATTATTACGAATTGTATGAAAAACAGCATTTGGAAGAAGTTTAATTTTCTTAATTTTTAAATACACCTGCAATGGATAAAAAATTGGAAAGAAGATCTTTTTTGGGAAGACTTAGCCTTGGTTTAGGTGGATTATTGGCCCTGCCCTTTGCCTCAGCTGGAAAAAATAAAAACGAACATCAAAAAAATGAAGATATGGATCCTGTAATAACAGTAAGACCACTCGGTTTTCAATGGGACACTGCCGATCCCTTTTTATTTTGTGTGCATCATGAGGACGATTTTCCCAAAGGAAATGATCAGATGGGACCCGAAACCGATTATTTGAAAGGCCGACATCTGGGCGATGATTTTATCATCAAAGATGGTTTCAGAATGTATCATGGCAAAACGGTTCCAGGCTTTCCGGGACATCCGCACCGTGGTTTCGAAACCATTACAGTCGTAAGAAAAGGTTTGGTTGACCATGCCGATTCGATGGGTGCAGCGGGTCGTTATGGCAACGGTGATGTACAATGGATGACAGCTGGCAAAGGTGTTCAGCATGCCGAAATGTTTCCCTTGCTAAAAAAAGATGAACCCAACCCTTGTGAGCTTTTTCAAATTTGGTTGAACCTTCCAGCAAAAAATAAAATGGTAGAGCCGCATTTCAAAATGCTCTGGCAGGAAGATATTCCCATTTATAAAAGCAAAGATAGCAATGGCAAAACAATCGAGGTTGAGGTTATAGCTGGCTCACTTGCCGACAAAATAGCTATTGCTCCACCGCCAAACTCCTGGGCTGCCGATAACAATAATGCTGTTGCTGTTTGGAACATTACATTGCAAGCCGGAGCTGAGTGGACTATTCCCAAAACGCTGCCGGGAGTAAATCGCATTATTTATTTTTATATGGGCAATTCTTTAAATGTAGCAGGTAGATCTGTCAAAAATTACCACATGGTACAGCTTAAATCTGATATAGATGTACTGCTGCAAAACAGCGATACAGAAGCCAGAATTCTAATGCTCCAGGGACGCCCTATTAATGAGCAAGTGATGCAATACGGACCTTTTGTAATGAATACCAAAGATGAAATCAAACAGGCATTCGAAGACTATCATGCTACTCAGTTTGGTGGTTGGCCCTGGCCAAAATACGATCAGGTACATCCAAGAGATAAAGGTCGCTTTGCCAAACATGCAGATGGAAAAGAAGAAACAAGAAGCTAAAACGCAAAGTTCGTCATTCAACTACCAACTCGTTCTTCAAACGAGACCAACATACCAAATACCATGAACAGAAAAAATTCAGAAACACTATACAGCGAAGCAAAAAATTATTTTCCGGGGGGAGTAAGCTCACCCGTTCGGGCATTTAAATCAGTAGGCGGAACGCCACTTTTTATAAAGAAAGGCGATGGAGCTTATATCTGGGACGAAGACGACAATTGTTTTGTTGATTTTTGTTGTTCCTGGGGGCCGCTCATTTTAGGTCATAATAATGCGCCCATCAGGGAGGCAATTATCGAAGCGGTTCATAATGGAACCTCTTTTGGCACACCCACACGTTTCGAAAACAGATTAGGTAAACTGCTCATAGAAAACAACCGCTTCATTGAAAAAATGCGTTTTGTG
>JBIPOO010000018.1:0-30806 GCA_044379045.1 Saprospira sp. | reverse complement strand
CAACAACTGAAGACATTGGAAACCTCGTAGCAGGAACTTATACAGTAACTGTAACAGATGCTAATAGCTGTTCTACAACTGCTTCAGTAACCATTACTCAGCCAGCTAACCCATTAGCGGCAAGTATCGCTGGAACAAATGTCCTTTGTTTTGGAAACGCAACCGGTGCTGCAAACTTGTCAGTAACAGGTGGAACTGCGACCTACACATACCTATGGTCAAATGGTTCAACAACTGAAGACCTTGCAAGCCTTGTAGCTGGAACATACACAGTAACTGTAACTGACGCTAACGGCTGTTCTATAACTGCTTCAGTTGTAATTACTCAACCTGCTGCTGCACTTGCTGCAAGCATATCAGGAACGAATGTATCATGTTTTGGTAACGCTACCGGTGCTGCTAACTTAACAGTAAGTGGTGGAACAACTGCCTACACTTATCTATGGTCAAATGGAGCAACAACTGAAGACCTTGCAAGCCTTGTAGCTGGAACATACACAGTAACTGTAACAGACGCAAATAACTGTTCTACAACTGCAACTGTGACTATCACGCAGCCTGGCGCTCCATTAGCGACAAGCACTACACAAACAAATGTATTATGTTTTGGCAACTCAACTGGTGCAGTTGATCTGACTGTAACGGGTGGCACTGCACCATATGGCTATAGTTGGTCAAACTCTGCAACAAGTCAAGATTTGACTAACTTAACAGCTGGAACTTACAGCGTAACGGTAACAGATGCTAACAGCTGTTCTACAACTGCAACTGTGACTATCACGCAGCCTGGCGCTCCATTAGCGACAAGCACTACACAAACAAATGTATTATGCTTCGGCAATGCAACTGGTGCAGTTGATCTGACTGTAACGGGTGGCACTGCACCATATGGCTACAGTTGGTCAAACTCTGCAACAAGTCAAGATTTGACTAACTTAACAGCTGGAACTTACAGCGTAACGGTAACTGATGCTAACAGCTGTTCTACAACTGCATCAGTAGTAATCACTCAGCCAGCTGCTGCACTTGCTGCCTCAATTGTAGGAAGCAATGTATCATGTTTTGGTAACGCAACAGGCACAGCAAACCTAAGTGTAAGTGGTGGAACAACTGCTTATACATACCTTTGGTCAAATGGCGCAACAACTGAAGACCTTGCAAACCTCGTAGCTGGAACATACACAGTAACAGTAACAGATGCTAATAGCTGTTCTACAACTGCATCAGTAGTAATCACTCAGCCTGCTAACCCACTTGCTGCAAGCATCACAGGTGTTAATGTATTATGTTTTGGCAACGCAACAGGTGCTGCTAACTTATCAGTAACAGGTGGAACTGCGACCTACACCTACCTTTGGTCAAATGGAGCAACAACTGAAGACCTTGCAAGCTTAACAGCTGGAACCTACTCAGTAACAGTAACAGATGCTAATAGCTGTTCTACAACTGCGACAATAACAATCACTCAGCCTGCTAACCCATTAGCGGCAAGTATCGCTGGAACAAATGTCCTTTGTTTTGGAAACGCAACCGGTGCGGCTAACTTGTCAGTAACAGGTGGCACAACAGCTTATACATACCTATGGTCAAATGGAGCAACTACTGAGGATCTAAACAGCCTTGTAGCTGGAACCTACTCAGTAACTGTAACCGACGCAAATAACTGTTCTGCAACTGCTTCAGTAGTTATTACTCAACCAGCTAACCCACTAGCTGCATCAATCAGCGGAACCAATGTTCTTTGTTTTGGCAATGCCACAGGATCGGCTGACTTAACAGCATCTGGAGGAACCGCACCATACACCTACAACTGGGGTGGTGGAGTTACCACAGAAGACAGAACAGGCCTTGCTGCCGGTACATATAGTGTAACTGTCACAGATGCCAACGGTTGTTCTACTACTGCTTCGTTAGTAATCACGCAACCTGCTGCTGCACTTGCTGCTTCAATCTCTGGAACCAATGTGCTTTGTTTTGGCAACTCAACTGGTGCTGCAAACTTAACAGTAAGTGGTGGAACAACAGCATACACCTACCTTTGGTCAAATGGAGCAACTACTGAGGATCTAAATAGCCTTGTAGCTGGAACCTACTCAGTAACTGTAATAGACGCAAATAACTGTTCTACAACTGCGACAATAACAATCACTCAGCCTGCTAACCCACTAGCTGCATCAATCAGCGGAACAAATGTTCTTTGTTTTGGCAATGCCACAGGCTCAGCAAACTTGTCAGTGACAGGTGGAACTGCGACCTACACATACCTTTGGTCAAATGGAGCAACTACTGAGGATCTCAACAGCCTTGCTGCAGGAACCTACTCAGTAACCGTAACAGATGCTAATAACTGTTCAACAACTGCTTCCGTAACGATTACACAACCTGCAGCGCCGCTTGCAGCAAGCACATCCGTAACAGCTGTATCATGTAATGGTGGCAATGACGGAACTGCAACAGTAACAGCAAGCGGCGCAACAGCTGGCTATACATATAACTGGAGCACAAGCCCTGTACAAACAACAGCTACTGCAAGCGGTCTGACAGCAGGCAGCTACATAGTAACGGTAACCGACGCCAATGGCTGCTCACTCACAAGGACAGTGACGATTACAGAACCTCCAGTACTTGCAGCAAGCGTAACAGTATCAGCATCATCAACGACCATATGTGAAGGCGCAAGCGTTACCTTTACAGCTACTCCGACGAATGGTGGAACAAGTCCTCAGTATCAGTGGTCAATCAATGGAATACCTGTATCGGGAGCAACCAACGCCACATTCACAAGCACAACATTGAACAACAATGATGTTGTAACAGTACAGCTTACATCAAATGCTGGCCCATGTTTGACAGGTTCACCTGCAACATCAAGTGGTATAACGATTACAGTTAATCCAAACTTACCTGCAAGCGTATCTGTATCGGCATCAGCAACGACCATATGCGCAGGCACAAGCGCGACCTTCACAGCCACGCCGACCAATGGTGGAACAAGTCCTCTGTACCAGTGGTCAATCAATGGAACCCCTGTATCGGGAGCAACCAACGCTACATTCACAAGTACAACATTGAACAACAATGATGTTGTAACAGTGCAATTGACATCAAATGCCAGCCCATGTTTGACAGGATCACCTGCAACCTCAAGTGGTATAACGATCACGGTTAATCCGACCAATACCATTACACTTACTTCAGCAGTCGGAACCAATAACCAGACACCATGTATCAATACTGCGATTACAGACATCACTTATGCAACAACAGGAGCGACAGGCGCTACAGTAAGTGGTCTGCCAACAGGTGTAACATACAGCTGGGCATCGAATGTGTTAACCATCACAGGCACACCAAGCCAAATCGGTACTTTCATCTACACTGTGACCTTGACAGGTGGCTGTACAGCAGTAAGCAGCGATACCATTACGGTTTATAAATGTATCTGTCCCGGACAAAATAATGGCTATGCAACTTTCAACAATGATGGTTCGGGAGCTGGAACTGATAGTTATGAAGTTAGTATAAATAATGGTTTGACTTGGTCGACCTATATTCCCGGATCAACAATAAATACCACGAATGCAATTGACTTTGTTAAAGTTAGATCTTTGCGTAATGGTTCCTGTGGTTCCGACACGATGGAATATACCATATGGAGAGTTATAGCTCTGCCTAGTTCAGCTATTAACGTAAGCGGGCCTACCACTTTCTGCCAGGGAGATAGTGTAACTTTAAGTAGTATTGGATCTCCCAATGGCTTGAATTATCTGTGGTCGAATGGAGCAACAACACAATCAATAGTTGTTACTGTATCAGGCAATTATTCTGTTACCATAACAAATGCGATCGGCTGCGAGGTAATCTCTTCATCCATTTCGGTTACGGTAATACCAAGCACAGCCATTACAGCTCAAAATACAGCTACCCAAACTGTCTGTATAAATGATAGTTTTGCACCAATCTCAATAACCGCTGTAGGTGGAGGCCTCACTTATCAATGGTATAGTAATACTACTGCAAGCACAACAGGGGGTACAAATCTTGGTTCCGCAAATGGTGCCCAAACTTCAACCTATACTCCTCAGTCAGGAACAGCAGGTACAACTTATTATTATGTGATTGTTTCAGGTACTTGTGGAACAGTAACAAGTGCTGTAAGTGGCGCAATGATTGTTAATCCGAACAATACCATTGCCCTGACTTCAGCGGTCGGCACCAACAACCAGACAGTTTGTATCAATACTGCCATTACCAACATCACCTACGCAACAACAGGAGCGACAGATGCTACGGTAAGCGGTCTGCCAACAGGTGTCACAGGCAGTTGGGCATCGAATGTGTTCACCATTACAGGCACTCCAAACCAAAGTGGCACTTTCAACTACACAGTAACCATGACAGGTGGCTGTGTCGGTGGCACCAATACGATTAGCGGCACCATAACTGTTAACCCGTTAACCGTCATTGCATCACAAAGTACATCCACGCAAACTGTTTGTATTGATAGCACTTTCTCGGCTCTAACAGTCACTGCTACAGGCACTGGACTTACATACCAATGGTATAGTAATACAATAGCTAGCACAAGTGGTGGCACGCTTATTAGCGGAGCGACCTCGGCAAGCTATGTACCATCAGCAACAACAGCTGGAACGACTTATTACTATGTCGTTGTAACAGGAACCTGCGGCACAGATACATCTGCAGTAAGCGGTGCAATGATTGTAAATCCAACAACGGCGGTTACAGTACAACCGACAGCACTTCAGGAGATTTGTTTCGGTGCTTCCTTTAATTCAATTTCGGTTTCAGCTATTGGAGCAAATCTTAACTACCAATGGTACAGCAATACAGTTGCCTCAACCACTGGGTCAACTTTAATAAGTGGTGCAACATCAGCCAGCTTTACGCCATCCGCATCAACTATTGGAACTATGTACTACTATTGTGTAGTTTCTGGTAGTTGTGGAACAGCAACTACAATTATATCTGAGGCTACAGTTCGTCAAATTTCACTTTCTCAGACTCATGTGAATGTGTCTTGTTTCGGTGGAAATACAGGATCTATTGATTTGACAGTAAGTTCTGGTTATGGTTCTTACCAATACAATTGGTCTAATGGTTCTACAACTCAGGATCAAAATAATTTGACTGCTGGTACTTACAGTGTTACGGTTACAGACGCACGCGGCTGTAATGCAACCTTATCGGTAACAATTACAGAACCATCTAATCCGCTTGCAGCCTCTATCGCTGGGACCAATGTACTTTGCTTCAGCAACTCAACTGGTGCAGCTGATCTAACAGTATCAGGTGGAACAACTGCATACACATACCTTTGGTCTAATGGATCAACTACTGAGGATCTCAACAGCCTTGCTGCAGGCACTTACTCAGTAACAGTAACAGATGCAAACGGATGTTCTACTTCTACTTCAGTAGTAATTACGCAACCGGCTGCGGCACTTGCTGCTTCAATCTCTGGAACAAATGTGCTTTGCTTCGGTAACTCAACAGGTGCTGCTGATCTCACAGTATCTGGTGGAACAACTGCATACACATACCTTTGGTCAAATGGATCAACTACTGAGGATCTCAACAGCCTTGCTGCAGGAACCTACTCAGTAACGGTAACAGATGCCAATGGATGTTCTACTACTGCTTCGGTTGTAATTACTCAACCAGCCAACCCACTTGCTGCAAGTATCAGCGGAACCAATGTCCTTTGCTTCGGTAACTCAACTGGTGCTGCTAATCTAAGCGTATCAGGTGGAACAACTGCATATACATACCTTTGGTCAAATGGCGCAACATCTGAAGACCTTGCAAGCTTAACAGCTGGAACTTATACAGTAACGGTCACCGACGCCAACGGATGTTCTACAACGGCTTCTGTAACAATTACAGAACCTGCTGCTCCATTAGCGGCAAGCATCTCTGGAACCAATGTACTTTGTTTTGGCAACTCAACAGGTGCTGCTGATCTCACAGTATCTGGTGGAACAACTGCATACACATACCTTTGGTCTAATGGATCAACCACTGAGGATCTCAACAGCTTAACTGCGGGAACCTACTCAGTAACCGTAACTGACGCCAACGGCTGTTCTACGACTGCTTCGGTTGTTATCACTCAACCTGCCGCTGCACTTGCTGCAAGCATCTCTGGAACCAATGTACTTTGCTTCGGTAACTCAACTGGTGCTGCTAATCTAACAGTATCTGGAGGAACAACTGCATACACATACCTTTGGTCTAATGGATCAACTACTGAGGATCTCAACAGCCTTGCTGCAGGAACTTACTCAGTAACCGTAACAGATGCCAACGGATGTTCGACTACTGCTTCGGTGGTAATCACCCAACCTGCGGCGTCGCTAGCTGCTTCAATATCTGGAACAAACGTGCTTTGCTTTGGTAACTCAACTGGTGCTGCTGATCTAACAGTATCAGGTGGAACAACTGCATACACATACCTTTGGTCTAGTGGTGCAACAAGCGAAGACTTGTCTAACCTGGCTGCTGGTACATATAGTGTAACGGTGACAGATGCTAATGGATGTTCAACTACGGCAACAGTAACGATTACTCAGCCAGCTGCTATTTCTATCAATGTAGCTCAAACAAATGTGTCTTGCTTTGGCAATGCTGATGGGGCACTTAACCTAACAGTTTCTGGTGGTGTTGGACCATACACATTTATCTGGACTGGTGGAATTACAACAGAAGATCGCAGTGCTTTGGCTCCGGGTACTTACAGTGTCACTGTAACCGATGCTAATGGATGTTCTACGACTGCAATTTATACTATCACTCAACCTAATGTACTTTCTACGTCAATAATTGGAACAAATGTTCTCTGTAATGGCAATGCAACAGGGGCAGCCAATCTCACGGTGAACGGAGGTACAGCACCATTTATTTATATCTGGACAGGCGGTGCAACAACCGAAGACAGAACCGGATTGATTGCAGGTGTTTATTCAGTTACTGTTACGGATGTAAATGGCTGTACCGGAACTTCAGCTGTTACAATCACTGAACCTGCACTTTTAGTTGTTAATGCAACCACAAACGGTTACGATTGTCTCAGCAATTCTGCTCAGGTTATTGTTACAGCACAAGGTGGTGTTCAGCCATACACTGGAGTTGATACATTTACTGTAAATCAGCCAGATACCTTTGTTTACTTTGTAATGGATGCGAATGGTTGTATCAAATCAGATACAGTTATTGTTAACACCAACGTGCCAACCATTCCCGGTACAATCAGAGGTCTAGATGTACTATGCGATTCATTAAGTGTACCTTTTGTTAAATATGAAGTTGATTCTGTGCCTGGAATCACAAGTTACAATTGGATACTACCTGATGGAATGACCATCATTGGAGACCCTGACGGGCATAAGATTTTTGTACAAATTGACAGCAATACATTTACAAATGGTTATATTATCGTGTCAGGTATTACAAGCTGCGGACCAACAACTCCAGATTCCTTCTATGTTGATCTTATTCCGGATATGCCAGAATTTGTAGTCGCTCCACTTTGTGGTTATTTCGATCAAAGACAGCTTTATACAGTAAATAGCAGTATAGGTTCTACCTTGTTCTGGACAGCGCCTGCTGCATCGATTGTATTAACTGGTCAAGGTAATGACAGTGTTTACATTAAATTCAGTCAAAGCTTTGTCGGTGGTTTGGTTGAAGTGTATGCCCGAAATGCCTGTGGTGTATCTCCAACCAATCAAATTTACGTGCATGCTGCACCTGCTACACCAACAACAATTTACGGGAACCAGACTGTATGTACGGCAACAACTCAAACTTATAGAGTTGATTCAAGTGCACGTGCTGATTATTACATCTGGGGTGTGCCATCTGGTGCCACTATCATCGGAGACCCATTAAATGATACGATTACAGTTCAGTTCAATAACTTTGTGTCTGGTAATATAACTGTAATGGCAGTCAACGACTGTGGAAGTACACCTATGGTATCATTAGCAATTGCAGCATCTTCTTTACCTGCCCCGACGGCAATTTTTGGCCCAACAAATGTTTGTAATTTTATTGGTACAGGAAATCCTGTTCGTTACACTACGCCAACTGTAAGTGGTATAACAAATTATATTTGGACAGTTCCAACAGGTGCCACAATTCAGACTGGTCAGGGTAATGATACTGTTTTTGTACTCTTCCAGACAGGTTTCAGCGGAGGTCAGTTGAGATTAGCCCATAGCGATGGCTGTGGTATAAGTCCACAAAGAGCATTGAATCTCATTAGTTCACAGTCTGCCACAGTCGGTACAATAACTGGTCCGGTTGCTGTTTGCGAATTTACTAATGGTTCAGCTGCGTCTTACAGTATCCCGACAGTAACGGGTGCATTGTCTTACACTTGGGCTGCGCCAATTGGTTCTACAATTACAGGAAATGGTACGAATAGTGTGCAAATTGCTTATCCGAACGGATTTACGAGTGGTACTGTATCGGTGACTATAGCCTTCGGTTGTGGTGCCCCTGCGGTACGAACACTCAACGTTTCGGCATTACCACAGGCTGCTACAATAGTTGGTCCGGCCTGTATAACTCCAGGTCAGGCTAATACTTATACCATCAACGGTGGGGCAGGGGCAACTACCTTTACCTGGACACTTTCCGGTAATGCATCGATAATTTCTGGTCAGGGTACTGCTACGATAACTGTAAACTTTGCAATCAATTATACCACTGGAACCTTGTCAGTCTTGCCAAGCAGTACTTGTGGCTCTGCTCCGGTTGATACACAGTCAATAGGTATAGCTGCGGCAATTCCTAATACCATTTTCGGACCTTCTACGCTTTGTCCAGGTGATACAGTAAGCTATTATATCGATAGCTATTCGGGAGTTGATTATCCAATATGGACTTTCCCTTCAGGTATTGTGATACTCAATGGTAATACTTCCGATACCGCAAGAATAGTTGTTAATCCTTCCTTCGGTGGTGGCCCAATGTCGGTAATGACTGTAAATGGTTGCGGATCAAGCCCAATGTTGTATAAGGCTCTGACAAGATGCCCAACTGCATTATTGGTTGAAACAAATGAAACAGCTACTCCGGATGATAACAAAACTGAAAATGAAATATCAGGTTCAGGTTTGAATGAGGCAAATGTTATTGAAACTACAAATGATAATATTAACTTTGTACTTTATCCGAATCCAGGAAGTGGTGAGATACAAATTAATATTAGTGGTGGACAAAGTGAAAATTACAACGTTATTATAAGAAACGGTCTTGGTCAAATTGTTTATGAAGCTAAGTTGAAATCTCAGGATAAAATGAATCTTGAGCATCTTATTCCGGGTCTCTATTTTGTAAACGCCTTGGGTGAAGATGGAATTTCAATGACCAAACGATTGATTATAAAATAATTGTGCTGTATGAGAGTGATATTTTTTCTAATTGCATTGATGAGCTGTAGTTTCCCTGTTTTTGCGCAAACCGTGCATATTCCTACAGCTCAGGGTGGATTTGAAAATACAGGAGGATTTACCGGAAATGGCTGGACTGTCGTTAACTCAACAATTAATACCTGGGTTATCGGCAGTACTGCCGGCCCGGCTTCAGGAGTGAACTCGGCTTATATTTCAAATAATGGATCTAGTTTTCTTTATACCCCCGGTACGAGTCAAACTTCGCATTTCTATCGCGATATTACGGTGCCTGCTGGTCAAACTTTGATCAATCTCTCATTCAAATTCAAATGTGTAGGCGAAGCTTTTTTTGATAGATTATTGGTTTATACAGCGCCAACAACTATTACTCCTGCAATAAATGTTCCCGCTTCAAGCTCCTCTACGTTAGCTGGCGCGACTTTGGTCTACTCTGATCCTGGGAATCTTACAGCTTACACAAACGTTAATCTGATTTTACCACAGGCTTTAGCGGGAACAACTTTTCGCTTAATATTTACCTGGCAAAACGATGCTACCGGCACCAATAATTCCCCGGCGAGTATTGACGATATTGCCTTGATTTCCTCAACTGGTGGCCCTTTAAACGGATTTTATACAATAAATCCTTCTTTGCCAACTTCTGCCACAATACCTACTTCGGGTTCAAACTTTAATTCCTTTTCTGCTGCCATTAATTACCTTAATAATTTTGGCGTTTCAGGACCTGTTAACTTTCAGATAGCTGCCGGTTCTGTACACAATGAATCTTTATTGTCTATCAATACAGGAGGTACAGCAACCGATACGATTGCATTTGTTAAAAGCGGTGCAGGTGCTAATCCGGTAATTATTCCCGCAAGAGGTACAACAACTTCCGATGCTGCTGTACTTATTAATGGCGCCGATTATGTTACATTTGATGGCATTGATGTCTCTGCACCAACATCTACACTCACCGCCCAGGAAAATATCGAATTTGGCTACTACATTCGTAATGCCACCGCAACCAACGGTTCCAGAAATTGCAGAATTAAAAATGCAAGTATTACACTTAGTAATAACTATACAACAAATGTGGGCGTTTATATTCACGCGTCAACCGCTCCGACAAACATTACAGGGGCCAACAGTTTTAATCTGGTTGATTCTGTTACAATTTTAAGATCTTATGTTGGAATCAGAGACTTATCTAATACTACCATTAGGAATGATGGAACAGTTATTAGAAATTGTACAGCAGGCATCAGTGCTGCAAACCCAATTGGCAATCCAACGTCAACTACATCTACAGCAGCAATTCAAGTACTGAATTCTTCAAACATTACGGTTAGGGGCAATATTGTCAGATTTGTTTCGGTGAGCAATGCCGTAGATGGAATTTTTGTTCAAAATGCTGCAGGTACAAATACGATTTCCCACAATAAAATATCCGGAGTAAGGAATAGTGGCACAGCCTCAACACAAATAGCATCGGGTATTAGAATAACCCTGGTTGCTGCTGCCACTGCTAATGTGTTCAATAACTTTGTTTATGATATCTCCCATGCTTACACCACTGTTCAATTAACCAGCAAATTGGTTAAAGGAATTAGTATCCAACCGCTAACAGTAGTTACCAATACCACGGTATATAATGTTGATTTTAATTCTGTTCAATTGGATGGTTCGCAATCTCCCAATGTTACAACTACCTGCTTGGATGTGGTACAATCTGGACCAATTGTAAATGTTCGCAACAATATCCTTTCTAACATTACACCCAATCAGGCTGGTAATCCTGCACATTATTGCATAACAGTTCCTACAACTTCAATTGCTGCAGCAGGTTCAATTTCCAATCGTAACGATTTTTACTGCCCCTTTCCGGCAAATGGTTTTGTAGGTCAGACCGCTACAACCAATCAGGCATTACTAAGTAACTGGAGAACAGCTACCGGTTTTGATGCCAATTCATTTGCTATTGACCCGCAGTTTGTCAGTACTACCAATTTGCATATTCTTTCTCCCGATTTGGACAGTGCCGCCTCTTTCTCAGGAATTACATGGATAACTGACGATATTGACGGAGATGTGCGCTCTTTAACAGTTCCTGATATCGGTGCCGATGAATTTTCACTGGTGCTTTTCGATATCGAAATGCAGGCACTTATTCAGCCTGCCAATAATTCAGGTTGTTTTAGCAATAATCAGAATGTTCGGGTACGTATCAAAAATTTGGCCGGACAGGCGCATGATTTTGGATCTTATCCTGTTTTTATTCAAGTTGATATAAGTGGAGCGCTAAATACCCAACTTTTAACACAAATTAATGATAATGCAATGGTGGGTGGCCCTTTGGGTTCACTTCAATCGCTATTGTACGATGCAGGAACTATCAACATGTCTGCTTACGGAAATTATACCATCCGTTGTGCAGCATATTTTGTTGAAGATCAAAATACTGCAAATGATACACTCTCTGCACCTGTGATATTCAGCAATGAAGCACCTATTGTCTTACCTTCCACTGTAAGTTTTAGTGCATACAACGGAACTAATTTAAATACTGTTTTTCCAGATTGGAACGAAGCTACGGGGCTCAGTCCCACTCTAACAAATAGTTCATGGGCTTCTGCAAGCGGGTTAGGAGGTGGAGGAAATATCACAGCAAAAGTCAACCTCAGCACTGCTGGTGCTTACAATTGGATAATTGCCAAAAAAATGACGGCAGCTTCAAATACACTATTGACTTTCGACGCTGCTGTTACAGAACCTTTTTCCTTAACCAGAGACACACTTGGCCCTGACGATCGTTTAGATGTAATGATCTCAACAAATTGCGGATTGAGCTATTTCAAAATCGATTCTTTTGACATCACTGATGGTTGGAATCAAAATCTGCAAAACGAAGTCATTTCCTTAGCACAATTTAATGGTCAGGATATCATAGTAGGATTAAGGGCTTACAGCGGTGCAAGTGCTGATGGAGATTGTGATCTGCATCTCGATAACATTATGCTCTTCAATTCGAGCGCAGCCGATCTGGAACTGAAACAAATTCTCAATCCCTTGTCAGCAAACTGCTTTATTTCGACCTCGCTAGCACAGGTCAATATTGCAAATGTAGGTTTTGTGGATGTCAATTTTGCAAATACACCTTTGATTTTGTCCATGAGAACCAGCGGTTCCCAGGCGCTTTTGATTAGCGATACCATTACAACAGGTTCTTTGGCGCAGGGAAATAATATGAATTTTACCTTCAGCGATGCGCTGAATTTGACTGTACCAGGTCAATATTTTGTCGATGCTTTTCTGGCATTATCCGGCGGAGATGTGAATGTAGATAATGATACCAATAGTATTTTGATTATTTCTCAAAATCCAACTGCAACCTTAAATACAACATATGATACAGTATGTTTGTCCAATAATGCTGTCATTTTTTCAGATGTACTTGCAAATGGCCTGGGTATCAATAATCTCCCTGCAATAAATTATACTGGTCTACCAATAGCAATTCCCGATGGTAATGCCAATGGAATTATGATACCCCTTAATGTAAGTGGAACGGCAGGTTTTGCCTCACAGCTAGTCTCTGTTGAAGTTGCAAATCTAAGCCATCAGTACATTGCTGATATCCGTATCGAGCTTGTGGCGCCCAATGGCTCAAAAACCTTATTAGCTGAATTGTTAGGCGGTTCGGGGACAGCCTACACCAATACAGTTTTTAGTATGAATGCCCTAAATCCGATTACATCAGCTTCTGTGCCATTTACCGGAGCATTCTTGCCAATGGGAAATTTCAATCAGCTTACAGGTCCAGCCAATGGCACCTGGCATTTGAAAGTAACAGACCTTGCAATCGGCGATCTTGGCTCGGTCAGTGCCTGGAATCTTGTTTTCAAAGAACCAAATTCCATTGTTTCCCATAGCTGGCAATCGAGTTTACAAAATATTAGCAGCAATGCAGATTCTGCAATTTATGCGGTAAATCAGAATAATTTAATTATTTACACAGCGACCGATGTTTACGGATGTCAGATTAGGGATTCTTTAAACATCTATACTACGCAGGATGTTCAATGGAATCAAGCGCCCATTACTGCTTGTGGCATCAGCAATATCCCCCTGAGCGGAGCAACGCCCGCAGGCGGATATTATGTGGGTAATGGGATAGTAAATGATACCCTTCGAACAGCTCTTGCCGGTTCGGGTACACAAACTATAAAGTATTTTTATCTGTCGGCAGGATGTCTCGATTCCGCATCCGTAACAGCAAATATTTCTTTGATAACACTTAGCGCTGGCAATGTTATCAATGTAAACTGTAATGGCAATAGTACGGGTTCGGCTACTGTTTTGGTAGCTCAGCCCTCAGGCACGCCGACTTATTTATGGAATGATGCCAATCTACAGACTGCTGCCATTGCCAATAATTTACCTGCAGGTAATTATACAGTCACAGTCACAGATGCTGTTTGTAGTGCACAGTTTAATTTTACTGTTACCCAACCAAGTCAGTTGATCAGCAGTAAAACCCAAAGCAATCTAAGTTGTTTTGGTAATTCAAACGGACAGGTAGACTTAACCGTGTCGGGTGCTGTTAGTCCCTACACTTATTTGTGGTCAAACGCTGCAACAACTCAGGATATTAGCGGCCTTTCCGCAGGTATTTATACAGTCACTATAACTGATGCGAATGGCTGTCGGGCATTTGATACGGCCACTATCACTTCACCATCTGCATTAAATTCAGCGATAGCCTCAACAAATCTTCAATGTAGCAGTAATAGTAATGCTGTCGTTAACCTTACAGTAAATGGTGGAGTATTACCCTATAGTTTTAACTGGTCGAACGGGTCAACTGCCGAAGACCTATCGAACCTGAATGCAGGTACATACCAGGTAACAATTACTGATGCGAATGCCTGTTCAAGCACAGCATCAGCTACTGTTACATCACCCTCGGCGCTTAGTGCAGGTTTAAATGTCACCAATCTGCTTTGTAATGGAAGCGGTTCCGGGAGTATAGATTTATCAGTAAGTGGAGGTGTTTCTCCTTACACCTATCAATGGTCGAACAGTGCTACGACAGAGGATATTTTGAATTTAACTCCTGCTGTTTATATTGTCACTGTTACCGATAATAATGGATGTACGCTTCAGCAATCTGCAACAGTTACTGTTCCTACCTCACTTACGACCATTATTACTGTTAATAATTTGCTATGCAATGCAATTGGTTTTGGTTCAATCAATCTCACGGCCGGTGGAGGTATTGCTCCATATAGTTATATTTGGTCAAATAATTCAACTACAGAAGACCTCAATAATCTGCCAGTAGGTGTTTATAGCGTTAGTGTTAGCGATGTGAATGGATGTTCGGCGACACAAGCGGTTACAATTTCAGAACCAGCTGTCTTAACTTCAAGTTTAGTATCTAATAATGTTCTTTGTAATAATCAGAGCAATGGTTCAATAAATATAAATACGACCGGTGGAACGATGCCCTACAATTACTCATGGTCAAATAATGCAACTACGGAGGATATCAGCGGTCTTTCTGCAGGTATTTACAACTTAACTATTACAGATGCAAATGGCTGTAGCGTCACAAATGCTACAACAATTGCCGAACCTGCTCCTTACAATATTTCTGCTGTAATCAGCGATGAAACCTTTGGCAATGATGGGGCTATAAATCTCGATGTACAGGGAGCGACAGTGCCTTACACTTACATTTGGAACAATGGTCAGACGACTGAAGATTTATCAGGGATAATTGGAGGAAATTACTCAGTTACAGTTGTTGATGCCAATAATTGCGATACTGTGTTGACATTTAATGTACCTACTGTTGTATCTGTCAATCAGGTTATAATTGAAAACACCTTAAAGCTTTATCCAAATCCTGCAAGCGATTTAATTAGTTTGAGCGCTGCATATCCCATTATTGCAGAAAATATTACAATATTTGATGCGACTGGCAAGGAGATTGTTCAATATCATAACAGCAATCTTCCTTTTGAAATGGACATTCAAAACTTAAGTCCGGGATTGTATATTATCCGATTACAACAATCAAATAATGTTTGTAATTTAAAATTTGTCAAAAAACAATAATTCCTTTAAAATAAATCATGCGCTTTTTAATCTTTCTTTTAACCTTTACTGTAATAACAGTATCCTGCAAACTAAAAACTGTTGAAAAACCTGAAAAGAAAGATTTTTCAAAAGAAGTGGACGCTATTTGCTCCTGTGTAAAGTCTTTCAAAGAATTTGAAGAAAAAAGCGAGATGCTGAAATTTACCAATACTGACGTTGATCTCATTAATGATGTTGTAGCACTTGAAATTCAGATGAATGAATGTATCGCGCTGCAGCAGGATGCCTATACTAAGGATCAGGCAGAATTGGACATTTTACTACAGAAAGCTTGTCCCCCTGCTTTGAAATTTCTAAAATAAAAGATGAACTGTTCTCGTTGAAAAACGAGCGGGCCACACGCAGTGCCTACGCGCTCATGGTGAAGGTTTACCAGAGGCATTCTTGTACTTCTAACTTCTGCCTACTTAGTTTATACTTGGCTAATCTCTGCGGATCTGCGTAAATATAGATCTGGTGAGGCTTTGCGCCTTTGCGTGAAGTAGCCGTAGTAGAAGAGAAGAGGAACCGATCTCGTCCCAAGGTAGAGCCTTCCAAAAGTGAAAAAAGAGAAGAGGAAAGAGCCCACTCATTATGAAAATTAACCACAGCGCACGCAAAGTTTTACACAGCGCACCACAAATATTTATTAGGGAAGTTGGTCAATCCGTTTAAATCTGTATTAACGAAGTCAATCTGTCTCAATCAGTATCCTCTTACTGTGTGCATCTGTTAAATCTGAGTATGACAAAGTCCAGATCTGTGTTTTAATTTAGATGAAATATGAACCGATCTCGTTCTAAAAACGAGAGCCTCCACGAACCGATCTAGACGAGAGCGCTCCATGAAGTGAAGTGAAGTGAAAGGATGAACCGCTCTCGTTTTCAAAACGAAGAAAAATTCCTGTTATCTCAAAGCACATCACCATTTAGAAAGCGCCATCTACCTTATCTTTAAATATTGACTGCATGGCAGAATTTCCTGGAACTATCTCGATGCTTTCGCCATTTTCAGTTTTCAATTTCAGGTCCTTTTTCTTGATAGCAGTAAGAGCAGCCATATAGTTCACATTTGATGAAACTGTAGACAAAATACCATTGCTGTACTGAAAGAGATACCAATCGCCATTTGGAGAACTGAAATAGAAAGTAAGCACATCGCCACGGGCAGGGTCGGGAAGCACCTCAATAGCGCCACTCAACACTTGTCCGATATGTTTGCCCTTCATATTCGAAAGCGTAATTTTCCCACTTGTTACAAAAGACTGGGTTTTTTCGCTCCATTTCATAATAAAACGAGGGAAAATAAAGGTATGTTTGAGCTCCGCTGGGGCCTGCAGGACGTTTTCATCCTCCATTTTTTCAAACATTTTCGCCATAATTTTATCATCCCTGATGATGTTGGCCAATCTGCTTTTTATTTTCAGGTTATTTGAGCTGGTATACATGATTTTATCCATCGATTCTTCGCTCGAGGTTAAATCGCTGAAAATGACATTTGACAGCACATCGGGCAACGGAAAATCGAGAAGCATAGCCGAGTTGAACTGATAAATTGTTTTGCTGCTGTCGAGCGGTAGCGTAAAACTCATCTCTCCGGCACTTACAATATTGAATTGAGGGAGCTTTCCTCCGTTAAGTCCTTTAACAAAATCGAAGCGACCAACAATATTGACAACTGTATCAATTTCAGAAATTGTTAGCAGGTTACCAACAGAATCCGGATTTTTGATTTTTAAGGAGTCTCCAAAACTATAAATTCGGTTTTTGTCATCAAATTTAATAATTCCTTCCGATGTAAAAATCGGACGATCGTTTCCTGCAAGTTTTTGAGATAAAATACGTGGGTAAAGATGCAGTGAATCCATACCCATAAACAGACCAACATAAAGTTTTTCACCTTCCGGATTTTCGGGAACAGTAAAATCGATCATAACATCTTTTTTGTCAATCCTCGATTTGATAGAAAACCACTGTGGTTTGGGAATTACATCCGAACGCAGTTTTGCATAACCATCAAAATCAAGATTCTTTGACTGAGCACTCATTTTGATATCACCTTTAAACATCGAACCTTTATCGAGATAGAAACTGTCCTGTCCACCCACTGTTCCATTACCGGTAGTGATGCCTTCAATGACCTTGATCTCCTTAAAGAGAATTTCTTGCTCTTTTAACCCCTCTATATTAAATTCTAGAAAACCAGAGGCTTTGTATTCGCCTTTGCTGATTACATCAATTTTTGCTTTTACAATCTGGTGGTTTTTATTGGAAGTGTCGGCAATGATACGGGCATCCTCAAAAGATTTCATCATAGCAGCGCCAGAGACATCTACAATGCCACCCTTTGGAATGATAAATGCATCAGCAATTCTTATATCTTCTACGCCATTTACCCTGAAACTGCCCAACTCAATGTCGTAAGTAGCCTGTGCAGCTTCAAAAGATAGAGAATCCTGACCTTGACCCAGTGCTAAAAATTTTCCTGGATTACCACTGCTCGATTTTATGTTTACAATTTTTTTATCAAAATCCCAACTGAAAATATCCAGTTCAGTTTTGTATTTATTGAACGGCATATCGGTCATGAGCGTTTTAGTTGCCTTGTATTCTGCCTTTCTGCTTTTAAAATCAATGGCAATTTCTGCATCTTCCTGCCTGAATGCAGGTTCTTTTTCTCCGGGTTTTTTTATTTCGAAAATAGAGGTGGTCGACTTAACGGTATTCTTGCCAAAAACCAGATCTCCGGTGGGATTCGCTTTAATCATACCTTCTTCCCAATCGAAGACACCATAGCCGAGGAGTCCCTTTTTAGTAAGGTGCAAAAGACCGGTAAGTTTGTGTTCTCTTTTATCGTAAAAACGGAAAGGAGCATTCTTGGTTATATCGGTTTCAATAAACATTGAGTCTTTATATGGAATCCAGTCGATAAAAACTGAATCGGCATAAACTCTTGGAAATTCTACACCGTCCACAATATTTTCATAAATATTGAAACTGTCTACGTCTTCGGCCAAAAACTGTTCGGGTAAAAATTCAATATAATCCGATTCTATTTGAGATGTTAAGAAATTAAGTTTCCCCTTACCAATAAGTCCTTGGTTACTTACACCGTAAAGACCTGTATAGGTTCCTTTACCTTTGGGATCGTTCAAGACATAAAGCGGATATCCCTTTTCTGGGGTTTCTGCCTCGAATCCGAAAGAAAGGTCATGATACATTACCCTCAATTTTTCATTTACAATTGGTAATATGCCTGCCGAATGAAAGCTTCCGTTAAAAACAAGTACGTTTGGTTCGTAACGATCAAGGGCATATATTGTAAAAGGATTCACCTTATAGTAAAAGTCGTGACGACTGTAAATCATATCTTTATACTTGTTCATACGATTGAGCCTTTCGTAGTAGACATAGCCTGTATCCGTACTTTGAAAAGAAGGTAACCTAGGGTTTGGCTTTTGTTTACCCGACTTGTTGTTTGAGATATCAATGATTAAATTACCGCTTGTGTTGTAAATCGGATTATTAATCAGCATTGGCCTTTCTGATGGCGCCCCATTAGGCAGTAGTTTTCGGGTTGGCTTGTAAAATCCCGCAAAGGCTTTGTTTTCTTCTTTTGTATATTGATCTCTTTCGAAAATGAAGAAATTGATATAATTGATGGAGTCGAGTAACACACTGAACGAATCGTATTTAAACTGAAATCGCTCACCTGTAAACTGCATCAGTCCGGCACTGAGGATACCATCAAAGTCGATATTCCTGTTTTTTTTCATTTTTACCTTTTGACCATGAGGTTCGGCGTAAACTTTTCTTGCTTCCGACAGGACAAAGCCGCTTACGCCATTGGTTGTCATCGATTTATCGGCAATATTGATGGTGGCATTGTTTTGACCGTTTGCTTTGGTATGTTCCGAGGTGATTTTGATACGGTCGTAATCGTAATCGAGCATTTTTTTATTAACCGAATTTTTAAAGTGGAAAAGTTTGTCGCGCAAAATAACATGCTCATCCTTGTAATCATATGTCACAAAGCCGTCGCTTACCATGTCCTGAATAAGTCTCATGCCATTTGAACTGTTGTGCTGTGGCCCCATCACATCGTTGCAAAAACTCACAACATTTCCAGCTTCTATAGATCCACTCTTATATTTTAGGGGATGGTTTTTTTCGAAATCTTTCCAGTCGTTGTAGCTTTTGATAATCTTAACAGTAGGATTTTTGGTTTTGACGATACTGTCAATTTCAGCACAGCTCCTTATATCCAATTTCTCCATGCGTTTGTCGAGCATGGTGAGTAGCTCATTGATATGAATTCTTCTCGGATTAAATGCCTCAACCTGAATAGAGCTGTCGTTGCTTGGCACCTCATTCAGTTCAGTATCCGGATTTTCCTGAGGATTGTTCTTTTTTCTTTCTTGTTCCTCCAGGTACCAGTCGGGACATTGTGAGGGATCTCTTATGCAAAGTTCCTCCACACTTTCAGTATCGTCCCAGGGGTCGAGATTTCCATTGCATTTGCCCGATTTTCTATCCTTATCCGACTTTTCAAGTTTTTCGGAGTAAAGTGCGAATTTTACCAACGGATTGATGGTAGTAATCGACATATATTTTGTATTTTTCTCAGCATCAAAAAATTTATCTGAGTTAAGATCAAGCTCTTCATTCCCGTTGCCGATATTTATGTTCATACTATCGATATGCCATGTAATGGTAGTTACATTCATTTCTGACTGTTGCAGAGAGTTGTAAAAAGGCACTTTTGCAACGGAAGATTTTCCTCTTCTCAATTCAATTTTTCTTTCCTGGATGTTATAAACCATGTAAATACTGGGATGGAAGATTGAATCCATGCCATTTTCACCGGGTATGTACAAGTTGGTAATGGCATCGGATGATACAACTCTTTCCCCCCTGATGATATCGAACTGAGGTGCAGTGGCATAAACGCAAAGATTGCCTGCGCGATTTTTTATATTGATATAGGAACGTCCAAATTCATCGCCGTATCCCCTTACAATACTGCCTTCAAGTCGGAAACCTCCATAGTAGTCAACCCCTTCCCCTATATCTTCAATTTTTATATCTCTCGATAGAGAGGCAAAACGTGGGAAGGTAAGTCCACGGGCAGTAACCCAGTTTTCGCTTTCCTTACCTTTTGCATCTTTTACTTTTACAAGTTCGTTTCGTCGGCTTACCCGGTCGCTGAAAATGCCATCAATTGGCGTCTTGAAAAGAGAAGGATATTCAAGCTTTGCTTTGTCAACTTTATAAGCAGATTCACGTCCGCTGATTACGAAATCCTTTAAATCGCATTTGGCATCACGAGCTCCGTCCTGATCCCATTCTACTGTTGCTTTTTCTATTTTAAATTCACCGCCATTCTGACGATTTGGGTAATAGACAAAACTACATTTTTTCAGGATCATGGAATCCAGTTTGTTTATACAGAAAAGCGTAACATCGCTGTATCTTATGCTGAGTTCGTTGTTTTTGAGTTCAATGTTAAAATCTTTGCTGTCGGTTCGCCAATTGTGGCTACCTATCGAGATTTTGTATAAATTTCCATTGATCCAGAATTCGTTCGACCATTTTACATAATCTTCGAAAAGTTTGGTATTTCTGACATCCTGACCATTGATTACCTGAATCGAAAGATCGAGCCATTTTTCATAATACTGTTCCGATTCGTTGGTGTTTTGAGCAAAATCGATCATTAAATTGAGCAGCGGCTGTATGAAATTGTAGCGTTTCATCTTCCTTTTTACAATGATATCAGTAATTTTGAGGAATCCATCGTAATGCTTTTCTACAAACTTGCCTTGTTTGATAGATTTTTTTAGTTCCTGTATGGTTTTTTCACAGTCGTCTCTTTTAAATTCAGAGAGCACTGTTTCAATCTCTTTAATGAGCACTTCACGGTTTTCTGCATTAAAAACACTGGTGTCGATACCTTGTGCAAAAAGACCAAAACTAATAAATGCAAAAATGCTAGTAAGTAACAATCCTGATAAGTTCCTCATAATCAACTATTAAATCAGTAATGTGTAAATTTTTAAAAAATTAAATTTTTGTAAAATGCAAACATCGCCAGCGCTCTGTCGCCAGTTCATCTTTGAGTACAAAACCGCAGTTCACCGCTTCATTGCTGATGAGCTGTATGTCAGTATCCAAAAATCCGGAACAAAGCAGACTTCCGCCCGATTTTGTTCTCTTTGCCAGTTCTGAAAGACTTCTTTCGATGATATGTCGGTTGATGTTGGCAAGAATAATATCGTAAACATTTGTTGGTACAGCATCTAAATCGCCCTGATAAACGGCAATACAAGCGGCCACATTGTTTATTTCGATATTTTCAAGACTATTTTCATAGGCCCACTCGTCAATATCAACAGCATCGCAATGTGTTGCCCCCAATTTTGCAGCCAAAATTGCCAGAACAGAGGTGCCGCAACCATAATCCAATACTAATTTTTTGTTAAAGTCGATTTTTTCCATCGCCTGAACCATCATATGTGTGGTGGCATGGTGTCCAGTACCGAAGGACATTTTAGGTGTAATGATAATTTCGTGGCTTACATTTTCAGGCTGCTTATGGAAATTTGCTCTTATGGCGCAAAAATTATCCACAATGACAGGTTCGTATTGTTTTTCCCATTCCTCATTCCAGTTTTGGGGCGCTATGATTTCTTCTTTAATGGCCGACCAATTATTGAGATGGCAAATTTCAGATATGAATGCTCTGAGTTCTGAATCGCAGTCTGCCTCTGGAACAAAGGCAATGAGACAGTCGTTTTTTTCTTCGAAGCCTTCAAAAGGCCATTCGGCTAGTTCTGCCAGTAATTCCTCCTGTTTTGATCCGCCAGCTTGCGGAAATTCAAATCTAATATAGTTCTGCATTTAGTAAAAATATTCCTGAAGCTAAGCCCATCTTGGAGATTATCCTAAATGGTATAAATAGTAAAATTGGATGATGTAATTATGCTTAATTTATAGCCTTCTCTGCAGGCATTTAAACTTAAGTTGCAAATTAACACAATATTGCCTAATTTTGCAGTATTTTTTATAATATTTGATTAAATCTTTTTGAACAGATGCCCGATTTAAATAAGGATCAATTGCCCGAAGATACGCCCAAACCGCGTTCATATCCTATTCCTTCGGTAATTGAAGACCTGTCGGAATGGCCTATTTACAAAATGTATCAGGACAGGAACAGGTTCATGAAAGATGTGCAGGATTTTACCGTAAACAAACTTGCACAGCAAAAAAAATCGGGAGATACCCTGGCCGAAAGAATTGCCGGGGTACTATACAGTGAACGCGAGCGCATCATCGAAGATCCCTGGAAAGTTGATCCGCCGGATGAAATGGATTTTTGGAGCGACATCAGGAAAAAATTACTGCAAGGCTCTTTCGATGATGACAAAGAAGCGGAGCAGTACAACCGTGAATTACTGGAACGAATCATACAGCGATATGTAAGGGAAATTACCGGAAATTTTAAAATTCCAACTTATAAACTTGCCCGAAAAGTATTACCCATTCTGTTCAACCTCATTTTGAACACAATGACCTTCAAAAGGGCCAAGTTGAGTGATAAACTCAAAATTACCGGATCGATAGATGAAGTAAGATCACTGGTCGAAAAAGGAACTGTAATTCTTGTCCCGACACATTTCAGCAATCTCGACTCTATTCTAATAGGCTGGGCTGCCGACAGAATTGGTATGTTGGCCTTTTCTTATGGCGCTGGGCTCAATCTTTACAACAATAAAATAATGTCTTTCTTCTTCAGTCGCCTGGGTGCATACACGCTCGACCGTCGAAAGAAAAATGCATTTTATCTTGAAACGCTCAAATCTTTTTCTGAATTATCTATTGAGCGGGGAGTGCATACGCTGTTTTTCCCTGGTGGTACCCGTTCCAGGTCTGGTCATCTCGAATCGAGGGTTAAATTAGGGCTTCTCGGAACTGCTGTTGATGCACAGTGTGTAAATTATCAGCAACCAGATGGAAAAAAAATCTTTATTGTTCCTGTCGTACTGAATTATCACGCAGTACTCGAAGCTAAAAGCCTAATTGAACAATACTTGAAATATACCGGTAAGCAGCTTTATCTGGTTGAAAAAGATGGATTTGGCGGTTTTTTCAAAGTACTTAAATTTTTGCGCCAATTCGTATCGAATAGTTCTGAGATTATTGTAAACTTCGGAAAACCAATCGATGTGTTGGGAAATTTTGTTGACTCAGAAGGGAACAGCAGCGACAGGCATGGAAATTTAATTGATTTAAAAGCCTATTTCGAGTCGGGTGCCTCTGTACGCTATGATCGTCAGCGAAATGAAGAATACACCAAAAAACTGGCCGATAAAATTGTAGAGCGCTATAAAGTTGAAAACATTGTACAGAGCAGTCATCTGGTGGCTTTTACAGCTTTCAATATTATACGTAAAAAGTTTCCTAAGCTCGACCTATATGGCGTGCTGCGTTTGCCGAAGGAAGACAAAAGAATTTTTGCGGAATTACTTTATAAAAATATTGAAATACTACGAACTGAATTGATTAAGCTTGCAACAGAGGGCGATCTGAAACTTTCAGATACTGTAAAAAACAGCCCGGTTGACAAACTAGTAAATCATGGAATTGAAAACTCAGGGGCATTTCATTTAAAAAAACCGCTTAAGTATAATAAAAAAGGATATTTCGAAAGTCAGGATCTTAATCTTCTGTATTATTATCATAATCGGATGGATGCTTATGGTCTCGAAAAACATATAATTGCGAATTAACATGAAAATTGTAACACTAATTATGGTAGTCTCTTCCCTTTTTTTTGCCTGTGATACCAATCAAGCTGGCAAAGAGGAAGAACTTGCATGGAAAGCATGCACCGAGGCTAACACGCTCTCTGCAATCGACTCTTTTTTAACCGATTTTCCAAATACAAAACGCAAAGCTGAGATTGCAAAAAAACGTGATGGAATTTTATACAGAACTGCCATAGCGGAAAATACAATCTATCATTTTAAAAACTATTTGAGAGAATTTCCGCAAGGTAAATACAAAAAGGAGATTGAAAAAAAAATCAGCTCAATGGTTAACGATAAAATTAATCTGGATGACCTTGAATCAAAAACCTTTGTAGGAACCTTACTTTATACTGATAAAAAAAATTCCGGAAATAATATTCTTACCATGAAATTCAAATTATCAGAAGATCGTGGTGCCGTTGCTGACTATCTTGTGACAGCTTATGTAAGCTCTAATCTTAAAAAAGAATTGACAGCTGAAATTGATAAAGAAAAAATGAGCATAAAATTTGCAGAGGATAAGGATGATGAAATTCTGCTCGATTTTCCTGAGGGAAAAATTTATTTGAAGAAGGATGAAATCTTTATAGAATCGACCGATCCCACAGCCAATTCTTATTGGAATCTCAAATAATTAATTCAAATGTAAAAATCCCACTAAATTATATTGAACATGAAAAAGTATTTATTGTCAGCATTAGCTGTAACAGCTTTATTACTCTATTCCTGCAACAGCCGTTCGGAATATGAGCAACTGATGGAAGAAAATGCCAGGCTTCAACAAAAAATGAACGGCCTGTCTGAAGAAGAAAGGGCTTTGAAAGGTGAATATGCCAATGCAGTGGAAACCCTACAGGCTATTGAAGACAGTTTACAGGCTATTGGCGATCGTGAAAAAGATATTCAAAAATTAACCAAAAAAATTGAAGAAACCAAAGATCTGGATAAAAAACAGGCAATTTTGGCCAAACTTCAGGTACTACAGTCGGCCAATGATGCTGCTAAGGATCAGGCAAGGGCTTTGCAGGGTAAGTTATATGCCATAAAGGTTGAAAATGAGCAGTTAAGAAAAATGATTGCCCAATCAGAAACCAGGCTTCTTGCTAAGGAACAGGAACTTGCCGATGTACAGGGTCTTATCAACGACCTTAGATCATCGCTTAGCAAAATGGAGGCTCAATTGCTTGAGAGTAAAGGTGAATTGAAGGGAGCTTATGAATTGCTGAAAAAGCGCAATGAAGAACTTACTGCCGCCAATCAAAAACTCAACAATACACTTGCAGAGTTAAAAAATAAAACTAGTTTTATTCAGGAGCAAGCACGTGGTTATGTATCCTGCGGAAATAAAAAATTGTTGAGACAAAAAGGAATTCTCAGCAAAACCAACATGAAGTTAACCAAAGATTACCAAACAGCGGTGCGTGCCAATAGCTACACTGTTAATTACTTCGATAGCGATTTAATAGAATGTGGCACAGGAGGTAAAATTGAAGCTGTGCTTCCCGACAGAAGTGTAAATTCATATAAAATAGAAGGTCATAAATTGGTCATAACCGATAATGAGGCATTCTGGAAAACCGATAAGATTGTAGTCATCGTTAAAGAATAATTCTCTAAAAATTAAACTCATATGAAAAATAATTTCATTTTTTTCAATATATTGAAAATCAGCTGCTTGTTTCTAGTTTTTTCAGCATTTTGTTCCTGTGACAATTACAGCTCAAAAATTGCAGATTTAAAAAAGGAAAACGAAAAAATGAGTGGTCAGCTCAGCAGCATCGAAGACAACGAGAAAATCCTGAGGGGAGAATATGCCGAGGCCATCGAAGTGCTCAATGCGATTGATGATACGCTCAAAAATATCAGCGAAAGAGATAAGGAAATTAAAAACCTGAACAAGAAAATGGAGCTCTCTAAGGATAAGTCTCAAAAAGAAGAAATTCTGAGCAGGCTGGAGGCTTTGGAAACCGCCAATAAAAATGCCAGAAATCAGACTCAGGCATTACAGGGAATGCTCCAAAAATACAAAGGTGAAAATGAATCGCTTCGAAAAATGATCGATCAGGCCGAAACCCGTGTAAAAACAATTGATGAAGAATTGAGCAGCAAGCGCTCTATGATGGGGGAGATGCAGAGTACAATTAAAAAAACAGAGAAAGAATTGGCCGAAAATCAGAGCGAACTTTCAGATGCTTATGAGGAACTCAAGTCGAAAAATGATAAATTGGAAATAGCCAATAAAAAACTGGAGAAATCGATTGAAGATCTTAAGAAGAAGAATGATTTCATTGGCAAAGAAGCCTGGGCTTATGTCTGCTGTGGCACCAAAAAATTCCTTCGTCAAAAAGATATTCTCAGTAGTACCAGTATAAAACTGACCAAAGGATTTCAATCTCCGGCACAGGCTAATGGCAACCGTTTGAATTATTTCGAAAACAAAACCATTAGCTGTAGCGGAAAAGCAATTACACATATCCTTCCCGAAAGAGATCCCTCAAGTTATCAGATTGAAGGGAACAAAGTTATCATTAGAAACAGCGAAAACTTCTGGAAAACCGATAAAATAGTCGTGCTGGTTCAGGATTAAACAAACAGTTTTATTATTATTTTGTTAATATTGCGTCAGTTACAGTTCGTACCTGACGCAATTTTTTTTGTTATGAACAATCTTATCGAAACCGCCGATGGATCGCACACGATTCATTCAGATAGCTTTAATGCCACCTATCATTCAACCCATGGGTCAATGCAGGAAAGTAAAACCGTTTTTATTGATGCTGGACTTAATTATTTGATTGAAAAAGGTTTAGGAAAAATAAATATTCTTGAGATCGGCTTCGGTACTGGGCTGAATGCTTTTATGACCTATCTTGAAGCGAAAAATAGCCCTGTAAATATTCAATACGATAGTTTTGAACTTTATCCTATCGGAGCAGAAATTGCGGCAAAGCTCAATTACCCTGAATGCCTGGGGGCTGAATCCGAAAAAGATATTTTTCATTCCTTACACAAAAATCCCGGATCTTCTATTGCTGTAGAGCTGTGTGATAAGCAGCACTTTAAATTTAATCTTTTTATCGACAACTTTGAGCAGCATAGTTTTAATTCATCTTATGATCTGATATATTTCGATGCCTTTGCACCAAGTATTCAGCCCCAACTATGGCAGGAATCATTTTTACGGAAAATGTACGATGCGCTTAATGAGGATGGCGTTTTAGTTACCTATTGCGCTCAGGGTGCATTTAAAAGAGCACTGAAATCTGTCGGATTTAAGGTTGAGGCTTTACCGGGCCCAGCTGGAAAAAGGGAAATGACCAGAGCACATAAGAAAATTACGCTTTAAAACTTAAATTAGCTATTCAATTAAATCGCTTAGTGTAAAGATTTAGCTAGTTTTTCAATACTACGAGTTAACAAATCTTAAATTTAACTTTAAGTTCTTAAAAAAAACTTGTATTTTTCACGCGTTTTTATTCCAATACTTTTTATACTTATTAAACTATCTATTTATGACAAAAATCCACAGAATTCTTCTGGCGGTCTTCGTCTTTTTGAGCGCATTGAATTTTAGCAATGCTCAAACGGTACTGATTGACCCAGCAAATGAAGGTGGTTTCGAACTTCCCGGCGGTTTTGCCGGCAATGGTTGGACAGTTGCAAACAACGCAACAGGCAACCAATGGGTTATCGGAACGGTACCTACAGGATTTACCAACAACTCGGCTTTTATCTCCAATGATGCCGGTGTTACAAATGCTTACACTAATACAGCCGCTACAGTTGTACATTTTTACAGAGATGTAACAATTCCTGCCGGTGAAACCAGTGTTACACTAAGTTTCAACTGGCTTGCTAATGGAGAAGTAGGTTTTTGGGATGCTTTGATGGTATCTGTCGCACCTACAACTTTTGTGCCTACTGCAACAACTACCAGCTTAGGAACTGCTTTTTTAGCCGGTGTGACTGAAGTAGGACGTTTCTGGACTCAGATAACCCCGCAAACAGTTACCGTTTCTATTCCGCAATCTGCGCTCAATAACTGTTCTGGTCCTGTAACCATTCGTATCATTTTCTCATGGAAAAATGATACTTCTGGAGGTACAAACCCAGCTGCTGTAGTAGATAATATATCATTAACATCTCTTGCCCCTAGTCCTGCATCAAATATCGGGACTTATACAATTGACAACACACTACCGACAGCGGGTACAAACTTTGCCAGCTTCAATGATGCAATTGCTTGGTTAAACGCTGTCTGTATTGAAAATCCAATTGTTTTCAACGTAACTGCTGGGCAAACTTTTGCTGAACCGCAAAGGCCAATCACAGCAACTGGATCTATTGTAAATACAATCACTTTTCAAAAGTCTGGTTCTGGAGCAAATCCTATTATTCAACCTGTTGGTACTACCGGAACCAATGACGCAGGTATAACAATCTCAGGTGGAGATTATTTTACTTTTGACGGTATTGACATAAACTCTTCAACTGATGCAACCGTAGAATACGGCTTTATTGTAAGAAATGTGTCGGCTACCAACGGGGCTCAATTCAATGTAATAAAAAATACCAATATTACAATGAACAGAGCGATTACTACTGCTACTGCATTTTCTGCAGCAATATTACAATCGGCAAGCATCACTGGTGGTGGTATCACACCAACAAATGCAACCGGAGCCAATTCAAACAACAAATATTACAATTTAGTAATCACCAATACTATAAATGGCGTTTACTTGAATGGTAATGGTACCTTCCGTGACCAAAATACTGAGATAGGTACATTAGGTGGTTGTACTGTTCGTAATTCTTTCACGAACCTTGGACCTACAACTGCAACCTTTGCAGGCGCTAGAGGCGTTTACATTACAGGTAGTGAAAACTACAAAATTTTTAACAATGATTTTTCTGCAATAGCTGGAAATCAGGGAACTTCTGCAGGTATTTATACAACCAATAATATCGGAGCTAACAATGAAGTTTATAACAACAAAGTTGTAAATGTTTCGGTCTTTGGTAGCACTACAACAACATCTGTTGCTTATGGTATTTATGTTGATATGAGCACTACAGGAACAAATGCAACACGAGTTTACAATAATAGCATTGCAGATGTATTTACCAGTTTTACAGGTACCGCAAATGGTATCTTGAGATCAGTTGGCTTGTATGCAGGTACTGGTTCCGTTACAGGGGCCTACAATATTGACAACAACAGTGTAAGTATTGGTTTTGGTTTAACACCGACCTATTCAAATGCTGCATTTCAAAACAATGGTTCTACTTGTGCATACAATTTGCGCAATAATAACTTTGCGAACTTTACCAATGCTCAAACAGGTCTAGCCAGACACGTGGTTTGGGCTACTTCTGCTGCAGCTTCAATTGGTACAGCATCTTCTTCAAACTTCAATAATTTCTTTATTGCTAATGGTTCAGGTGTTTCTGGTTTCATGGCTGTAACAGGTACTGTTACAAGAACAACTATAGCCGATTTTGACGCAGCTATAACTACACCTGCTGCCCCGCTCGATGCAAACTCTATTGCCTTAGATCCTCAATTTGTGAACAACAATGCAGATCTCCATGTAAGTAATATCGCTTTAAACAATGCAGGTACTACTCCACAGGCATACATCACTCAAGATGTTGAGTGCGCTACAAGAACTGATAATGACCTCGGTGCATACATTATCGATGGTTGTTCTGGTGCACCTACTGCCGGTAATATCGACGGACTAGGTTCTGTTTGTTTGAACAGAGGAACTAACCTTTCCCTTGTAGGTGCATCTTCAAATGCAGGAACTTCATACCAATGGGGATTCTCTACAACTCCTGGCGGTCCTTACACCAACCTTGGTACAACAAACCTTCAGGCTACTGGTCCACTTACAGTTCCTACTTATTATTCAGTAACAGTTACCTGTTCAATCAGCGGACAATCTGCAGTTACTTCTGAAAAAGCAGTTTTGATTGACGCATTGCCAACAATTTCTGTTACGCCTATATCTGCATCAAACTGCTTACCTTCAGGCACTTCAGATCTTACGGCTTCAGGTACTTCTGTAAGCTATACATGGTCACCTGCTGCAGGCCTTTCGGCTACAACAGGTGCAACAGTAACAGCAAGTCCCGCTTCAACAACTATTTATACAGTTGTAGGAACCGAGGCTAACGGTTGTACAGCCAGCACAACTGCTGCAGTAAATGTTTTTGCAACTCCAGTTATCACTAATGTTACTGCAACTCCTTCAGATGTTTGTGTTGGAGGCAGCAGTCAATTAAATGTTGAAACGGCATCTTTCCCTGTAAACTCATATGTTTATTCGGCCGGTACTGGCACAACACTGCAAAACATGACAGGTGCTACGCAACTTTTAACTACTGGAAATGATGATAATGTAACTGCTGCTCCAAGCAAT
>JBIPOO010000422.1:0-2697 GCA_044379045.1 Saprospira sp. | reverse complement strand
AACGGAAGAAAAAGGAACGAGCCAGGTAGGTTTAAAGAAACCCAATGAGCTGGGGATATATGATATGAGCGGCAATGTGTGGGAATTGTGTAGTGATTGGTATGAAAATTATAGTATTGATAATCTTGTTGACCCCAAAGGACCAAGCGAAGGCGAATTCCGTGTTTTGCGCGGCGGCAGTTGGAACTACAATCCCCAGTACTGTCGGGTTTCGCGCCGCGACTGCAGCAACCCTGACTTTAGGAGCGGCAGCATTGGCTTTCGCCTTGTCCTCGTTCCCAGTTCAAAATAGGAAACACCAAATCATGAGCAAAAAAAAGCATGCAGTAAAAATAACACAAAACCGCCGTAGCGGAGCAGGCGGGAGGGGTATTTTTAAACTGCATGCTTTATAAAAAAATATTAAAACCAAAATCTAAAACTATGAAACTCCAGGTAAGTAGCAACAGTGGCACAAAAAAATTTAGAATAGAAGATGGAAAATCCTATGTGCTGGGAAGGACAGGGGGTAATAATGATATTGCAGTGGATATCCCTTATGTTTCATCGCAGCATTTGAGGATTAGGTCTGTGAATAATAAATTGGAAGTTACAGATCTTGGGTCAACCAATGGAAGTTATCTGGAAGGTGTTAATCTTGTAAAGGATAAAGTATATACGCTTAGTAAAAATCAGACCTTATACCTTGGCAATTCGAATGTGAGTCTTGTTATTCTGGAAGATACAAGCAGCGGAAATTCCGGACAATCACAAAGTTCTGGTTCGGGTTCCAGTGCTTCTGCTGCCGCGGATAACAAAAAAGGATTAAACGCAATGCTGAGCAACAAAGCAGAAGTCATCATTGGCCGTAGTCAGGAATGCGATATTGTGATAAATGACCCATCAGTATCGAGAAAACATGCCAGGGTCTATAAAAAAGGGGGACAGGTTTTTGTAGAGGATCTGAAAAGTGTAAATGGAATTTACATCAACCGTACCAAAACCAGTTCCGGTATTTTAACAGAAAATGATACCTTGTATATAGGCATTCATCCATTCTCACTCGGAAAATCTTTTTCGGTAGGAGAGAGTGTAAGTGCCATTTCTGCTCAGGATGTCACCAAAGTTTTTTCCAATGGATTCAAAGGACTTCAGGAAACGAGTATAGAAATTCCGGAAAAAAAGATTGTGGCACTGATGGGCCCCTCGGGCTGTGGAAAATCGACACTCTTGAAGGCGCTGAATGGAGACAGTCCGGCAACAAATGGTTCAATCAAGGTTTTTGGACAGGATTTATATGAGAATTTCGATCGTTTAAAACATGTCATCGGCTATGTGCCACAGGATAATATTGTGCATGAAGACCTTACGGTGGATCAATCGCTCTATTTTGCTGCTAAATTGAGGTTGTCGGCATCGGCCAGTGAAGATGAAATCAAAACAAGGATTACAGAAGTATTACAGGCACTTAAAATTGACAGACCCGATATCAGAACAAATAAGGTAGGTAAGCTTTCGGGTGGACAGAAAAAACGTGTTTCCATTGCCGTTGAGATTCTCAATAAACCAAAAATTCTTTTTCTGGATGAACCTACCAGTCCCCTCGACCCTGAGACAATTGAAGAATTTTTAAAATGTTTGCAGGCACTTTGCGAGCAGGGTACTACCGTTGTCATGGTAACCCATAAACCTGAAGATTTGAACTATGTAGATAAGGTAATTTTCATGGGTGTTGCAGGCCACCTGGTATATGAGGGCACAAGAGAAGATTTAACCGGATATTTTTCTAAAAATAATCTGATAGAAGTTTATGCACTTTTATCCAAGAAAGAGGTATCTGCAAGCTGGTATAATAAGTGGCGTGGCCAGAATAACAGTGGTAAAAAACCGGAACCCAGTAAAATTGCTGTAAAACCAGAGCCTGTTAATTTATTCAGACAAATCTTCTGGCTTTGCGCCCGATATAGCTCAGTAAAGATTGGCAATAGAAAAAATCTGATTATTCAGTTTTTACAGCCCATCATTATTGCCACCTTGCTCATGCTCACCTTCAATACGGTCATTGATACAGCAATGGTACCTACCAAAGAGATAGACCCCAAAACTATGGAGCCTATTGAAAAAGAGGAGAAGAACGGAAATGTTTCCTTAGTTTTCCTTTTGGCCATAGCCTCGGTCTGGTTTGGAGTCAGTAATTCAGCCAAGGAAATTGTTGGTGAAAAAGAAATCCTTAAAAGGGAATTTATGTTAAATATGACTTTAAGCAACTATCTTACGAGTAAGATTGTGGTGCTTTCGGTGCTTACCTGTTTGCAGGTTTTTATATTGCAGTCCCTGGTCTTCATAAGGTTTCCCGATCTGCATAATTTTGGGCTCACCTTTGCCTATATGTCCCTTATAGGCATCAGCGCCATTTTGTACGGACTGTTTTTCTCCAGTATCACTTCAACCTCGGAAGAGGTGATGAGTATTTTGCCCATCGCGCTGATGCCGCAGATTATCTTGTCAGGACTTATTCAGGCCCTTCAATATGCACCCACAATTATATGCAGTTATTTTATGATTGGACGTTGGGGAACTGAGGGACTTGCCCGCATACAGGATATGAATACTAATGCCAATCTCTTTATGAAGTCAAAAATGGGGGTTGAAAAAAACTTCACTGAATTTTTATACATGAAAGATAATATACTCACAGACATAACGTTCAGACATAAT
>JBIPOO010000421.1:0-2699 GCA_044379045.1 Saprospira sp. | reverse complement strand
GCCAAGGTACGCACCGTAAGTCTTGCAGGCTCTCTTACAGTTACCCTGCTTACTCTGGTGCAGCCAAAATTGTCGGTTGCTGTTACGCTGTAGTTCCCTCTGCATAGATTTGTAATAGTTGCTCCGCTCTGACCATTGCTCCAAACAAAGGTAGCAGGTACATTTGAACTTGCCGTTGCTGTGCCGTTGCAGGTACCATTGCAGCTTGCGGAAGTAGTTGTTGCCGTAACTACAAAAACAGGATTTCCGTTGAGTTGAATCGTGGTGTTAAACGTACAATTATTGGCATCGCGAACAATTACATTGTAAGTGCCGCCGCCTAAATTTGTAATGACATTGCTAGTGTAAAGAATGTTATTAACCTGGTATTGATAGGGTGCAGTCCCTCCGATTGGCGTTATGGTAAATCGCCCGTTTCTTCTGCCGCAGGCTGGCTGTATGACATTGATAATGGCTGCAGTAAGCGGATTGGGAGAAGTAATGTTAACGGTTTGATTGCTGTAACAACCATTTGCATCCATTACTATGGTCTGGTATGTTCCGCTCGCGAGGCCATTGAAAATATTTGAACTAGAAAAACCATTGCCAACTGAATAAAGGTAAGGAGCAGTGCCCCCATTAGCGGTTAATGTAATAATGCCACCAAAAGTATTGGGAGCGGGACACAAATTTACAGATCCTTGAGCAGTATGTGTGAGTGTAGTAGCGCTACCTCCAATCTGAAAACTGAGATTACTGCAGTTTGGCTGACAGCTGTTGCTGTCTGATACCACAACGCTGTAATTGCCTGCAGTGAGCGTATTAAAAATACCGCTATTGTTACTGTATATCAGACCATTGCTGTTATTAATTACGGTAAATGAATAAGGGGCTGTACCTCCACTGGCAGTAATCTGCGCTGTGCCGTCGCTGTTGCTGCACCTCAAATCGCCAAAACTGACAAGGGATACATTGATTGCACAAGGAGCAGGCGGGCTAGCCGGATTTACATAAATGGAATAAGTATAGGTGTTTTGACCCACAATTGGACAATAATTGTCAGCAACCTGAACCGTAAAGGTATTTAAACCAGTATCGGCTGGGCTGGCTGTCCAGCAAAAAGTTCCGCTAGGAAAAGGGTTAGAGTTTGAACTGAAGCTGGCCGATGGAATGGCATTGTTATAGCTCAAAGTCAATAACTGACCTTGATTCGGATCGCTCGAAAAAATAGTAAAGCAAAGCTGTTGACCAATATTGATTGTAGTGTCGAAGCTGTTGCTGCCATTTATACCGCTGAGACTAGGTGCCTGATTTAAACAATTAACTACGGTGAATTGAATATCTCTGATTACTTCGCCAATTTTAACCCCATTTCTGAATTCTTCGACTAAAACACAGACAACCCCTATCTGTAGCGCTGTGGGTGTGAAACTAATAGCACCAGTATTTGCATTGATGTTGATTCCATTTGAACTGATAAGTGGATTCTGTGCACTAATCCCCAACTGATTGTTGTATGTAACAGATGATCCTGCTGCACGTTTGCAGCTGGTAAGTGAATATCTGAGGTCATCTCCATCCTGATCTACTGCGCCATGATTATAAAATACTGCTTGATTAATACAGGCAAATGGTGTTGGATTGTTGAGAAAAGATGGAGAATTATTACAGGCACTTAATCCGGTGTTAATAATTGAACTAATGTACATCTCGTTAGTGCCAGGACTAGTAAGTGTGCTGATTGCATTGTTGCGGCAGCATAGTTGCCATCCCAGGGTCCAGATGCTGCAAGTGGCAGGAAGACTCACTGTTCCTTCATACACAAATCTTTGAATTCCAAATTGACCATTCCCTCCATTGCAGGCAGTTCCAACTATGCCAGGACAACTGGGTGTAATTTCTGTAACTGATATAAGCGGCAGATTTAGTGTAAAAGAAGCACAGCCTGGAGCTGAAACAGATATCGTTTCAATACTATCGGCGTTTATGCCATTGCAGTCTCTGTAAAATTGCAGTTTTACCCTGTATTGATTGTTGCCGATACAATTGTAAGTTAAATCAGCACCCATGGCATGAGTTGCGTATAAATTATCAGCCAGTGTTGTACTTAGCAATAATGTCAGCAAGATGTACTTGTAAAAATTCAAAATCATATATTGGGCGCTGTATTTTGGATGGAGTATGCGGTAATCAGTTGAAAACAATTAAAATTAAATTTAGATTACTATTTTAAAATAAAATTATTTTATATTAAAAATAGGTTAAAAAAATATCAGTTGTTCAAGTTGAAAGCCAAATAAACTTTGGTTTTTATTCACTTGCAAAAATACACAACTTTTTTTTATTTTTTTCTTTTATCGCATCACATAAAGATGTTAAAAATAGTAAAGCTTTAAAATTTTAATTGTTTTACCATTGAATTGTGATTAGGAAACAAGAAGGCCTCAAATTTCCACAATTTGAGGCCGGGTATAATTTAAACAATATCAATTATTAGCGGATACTGACTTTCAGTACCTTTCTCCAGTTATCCTGTTGAATGCTAAGATAATAGAGGCCGGGCACTAAGCTGGTTTTTGGAACAAGTACGCAGTTTGGAACGGTCAGACAATTTTGCTCAAGTATTCGTCCAAAAGCATCGTAAAGCGCAACATCAACGCTTCCATTTATATTTCCGCTTAGCGTAAATCCTATTGACTCAGGTGAGGATGGATTGGATA